>DASWKY010000148.1:0-9194 GCA_036396395.1 Bacteroidota bacterium
ACTGATGACACCGCTGTTCTGTTCAAACCCGTCCATCTCGACGAGCAGTTGGTTCAATGTTTGTTCGCGTTCGTCGTGGCCCCCGCCCAGTCCCGCCCCGCGATGTCGTCCGACAGCGTCCATTTCGTCGATAAAAATAATGCAAGGGGCGTTCTTTTTCCCCTGCTCGAATAAATCGCGCACGCGGCTCGCGCCCACGCCGACGAACATTTCGACAAAATCCGCGCCGCTAATAGAATAAAACGGCACGCCCGCTTCGCCCGCAACCGCGCGTGCAAGAAGTGTCTTGCCCGTTCCCGGAGATCCGAGCAGTAACACGCCACGGGGTATTTTTCCGCCCAAGCGCTGAAACTTTGCCGAGTCTTTGAGGAATTCGATAATTTCCTGCAACTCCATTTTCGCTTCATCTGCGCCGGCAACGTCTTCGAACGTTACTTTTGTACTGCCTTCAGACAGAAGCTTTGCGCGGCTCTTACCGAACGAGAACAATCCTTTCGGTCCGCCGCCTCCCGCCTGCATGCGCCGGAAAATAATAAGCCAGATGCCTATCAACAGCACCCACGGTAAAAATCCAACAAGCATGTTGTACCACGCGCTGTCTTCTTTGACAATGTTAAAGCTCAGTCCCTTTGCAGACCAGTCGGCGATAATTTTGTCGTCAATATTCGAATAGGGGAGCGTCAGCACGACGCGGGTTGCGCCTTTCGCGCGTTTGCCGCCGGAGGTGGTAATGTCCATCGGCTGGGTGAGCTTCCCGTGGAAATCGTAATCGTTCAGGTTTGATTTCTTGATAAGCGCTTCGCTGATGCGGTTTTCTTCCATCATCTGCTGGAAGGTGGTGAAGCTAATCTCATACTCCGTCTCTTCGTTGCTCTTGAAAGCGTACATGACGAGGAAGACAGCGAGCAGAATACCCAGCCAGCTTGCGATGACGCGGCCGACTTTATTCCAGTTAAACTCGTCGTCGCGGAATTGTTTGTTCTGTTTTCGTTGCGGTTTTTGAGGTGCCATTTTTTTCTTCTGTTGATTGCCGTCCCGTTGTGTTGGGCCGGTTGAATCATCCTTATTCCAACTCGTACTCATAACTCTTCTTTCCAAACATACTACGCTCAGCCGTTATCACGGTGTTGTCCCGGAGGCGTCCAAGCGATAAATCGCCCGTAAGTTACGAACTTTTTGCGCGTAGTCCAAGCCGTAGCCGATAACAAATTCGGGCGGAATCTCAAACCCTACGTAATCAAGCGGAAAGTCTATTTTTGCGACTGATTTCTTGTATAACAATGTAACAATACGAACCGAGCTGGGGTTCTCGCGTTGAACAAGTTTTTTGATGAAGTCAATCGATAACCCCGAATCGACGATGTCTTCGACAAGAACGATATCGCGCCCAGCGACCTGACAGTTTAGGTCCTTCAGCAATGTAACCTGCCCGGAAGAAATTTTTGCGTCGCCGTAGCTCGACAGTTTGAAAAAATCGACCTCGCAATCGACGGTGATGTCCCTGATGAGATCTGAGAAAAAGATAAACGAACCGTTCAGGATGCCGATGAAAATCGGGGTTTTACCGCGGTAGTCGTTATTCAATTGCGCCGCAAGCTCGTGTACTCGTTTACGTATTTGCTCTTCCGAAAGATACAGCCTAAAACGCTCTCCGTTGACGGTCACCACGTCGCTCATAGTGTACTCACAGTAGTGTGGACGTTTGAGTTGGGAACATATTGTAATTTCACGACAGATGCTGTCGTCGGAGTCACCATAAAACGCTCGTCCAGCCGGTAGCCGCATACCCAGACAATCTCGCCGTTTGACTCCAGCACTGGGACGTGTTGCTTTTCGAACAGCGGGACTTTCGCATCGACGAAGAAATCGCTGAGCTTTTTCTTATTGTGCAACCCAAGCGGAATAAACCAATCCCCCGCCCTCCAGTTCCGGAGCACCAGCTGTGTACCCAGCCGTTCCGAATCAACAAACTCACTTGTGCTCGTGCCGCGGAGTTCTTTCGGCAGAGCTGTCTGAGGCTCCGCCAAAAATTCGAACCGGTCAAACTTGTAATGCCTGCCGATTTCAACGGATAATGTAAACTCTTGTAGTTGTAGAGGTGAGCCAAAGACCAAATGATCCCTATCCCGATATACAGTGACGGAAGAAGAAAGCGAGAGAGAGCGTCCAGTTTGTCCGGCGCACAGGTCGAGCACGTTGAACAGCTTCTCCGCCCTCGGTTCGACATTGAGCTTACGGAACACAGAGAGGAGAATCTCATCCTGCACGAGAGGTGATTGTTTGAGCAGTGCTGGAATATTGATAGCCGTTCCGGCATGTTTTTCACTGACTACCTGAGTATAAATGGGAGCCGTCTCAGCAAAGACTCGTTGCCCCGCTTCCCGCATGATCTCGGAAATCCTATTGAGTGACTGCGCAATATTCGTTTCGAGGCTTGCTTCAAGATAGGGCATCACGTTCAGGCGGACGCGGTTGCGGGTATATTCATGCGACACATTGGATGAATCCTCACGAAAAGTAACTCCGGCTTCGCTTGCAAATTGGTTAATCTCTTTGCGATAGGCAAACAACATTGGGCGGATGATTGAACCTTGTTCCCGGCGGAGCGGAATACCGGCTAATCCGTGCATGCCGCTTCCGCGCAGGGCGTTCATCAGAACGGTCTCGGCGTTATCGTCTGCGTTGTGTGCTGTGGCAACAGCGTCTGCCTGGACTTCCTGCCTGACCTGCTCAAGAAACCGGTAGCGCAATTCGCGCGCTGCTTCTTGCTTCCCGATGTTGTGTGTATGCGCAAACTCTTTCGTTGCGACGCGTGCTGAATAAAAAGAAAAACCGAGCGACTCGGCCGTATGTCGGACAAATGCTTCGTCTCCGTCGGATTCCTCGCCGCGCAGTTGATGGTTGACGTGACCAATGCTTAATGTCAGATTCCATCGTCGTTGCAATTCGACAAACAGACTCAGCATCGTCATCGAATCCACCCCGCCGCTGACGGAGAGTACAACCCGTGCGCCGGGCGCAAGGAGTTTTCGAGACCGGATGAATTCCTCAAAACGAGAGCTGAATTGTTTTCTTAATGCTGGCATTGTTACTCTATAAAATAGAGGATACAAAAAGTTTTGGTCACGTATTGATTATACGTGACCAAGACTTTTATAATAACTGAGCATATTACCCAAGCGCATAGCGGGGGAGGGATTCCTCCGTAGGAGTCCCTTCGGGAGAACCCACGCCTTCCAACTTAATATTCTTGTGCGTACCGGGGGAGGGATTCCTCCGTAGGAGTCCCTTCGGGAGAACCCACGACCTCCGACTTAATATTTTTGTGCGTAGCGGGGGAGGGATTCGAACCCACGACCTACGGATTATGATTCCGACGCTCTAACCGACTGAGCTACCCCGCCCTACTATATATAGAGAAAGAAACCCTCCGAAAGAATTATCTTTTCGGAAGGTTCATTAAAAGATAGCGGATTTAGCCCAGAGATGCAAGAAAAAAGCCGGGAAGTGCAGTAGTTATTCAGTGCGAACCGTTGCCCGCTTTTCGAATCTCATTCGGCACGTATGGGTCGAACCACGGAATGTGTTCGTAGCCTTCAAAGGAATTGAGTTTCTGGAGCGGTGTGAGTCCGCCGAGTGAAGCAAGCGACCTGTGATTGTTATGGAAGAAAAGAAATGTAGTTAACCCGTTCACAATTTTTTCTTTCGAAGCGCCATCAAGATTCCCCTCGAGAGTCGCGGCGTAACTGTATTTTGAAGCAAGGCCGAGGATTGGTTGCTCAGTTGTGTCGAGAACGATGGAATGAAAAATTCCCCGTTTTCTCGCCTCAGCTGTGAACTGGTGGTTCGATTGCAGAGACCCAAGCTTCGTAAATTCCGGGTTGGCTCCTGTGCGAATCTCTGTGATGGGGAAGGGATATCGCTCCGCCATGAATTGTAAAAAATCGAGGGCAGACGCCTGTGTGGAGATGACGTACATGCGTGCAATTTGCATGTGTGTGCAAACATCGACGGCTGAAAAGAGTACGGGTTGCCACTCATTCCAACGGAATGGTAGCGGCTTCAGGTCAACAATGATGAGCGACCCCGGCTGGGGCGCTGTCTCATGGATCGTGTTGATAAGTTCAGCCATCTGCGACATACCTGCGGATTGAAGCATCGTCCAAATACTTGCATCGGCGTTGTATGTCTCACTCTGTCCCTTTTTTTTAGCAGAACGAGCAGTAGTGATTTGAACCTGCATAGATTGTTCCTTCACAAACGTAAAAGCTTTGGTCTACTCTCTGTAATCTCTTGATATATTCATCCAGCATCATGCCAGAAGTAGTTCAGGAAAGTTGGGGGACGAACTAATCACGCCGAGAATGTCGTTACATTCATTAGGAGAATTTGCGTTTTTTGGTTACCTTTATTCGTTGCCAAGTTGAAAAAAAGAAAAACGGTGTAATTTCTACAATCTTCCTGAAAAAATGGCTTTATTGCTTTTGCGTCGGTCGTTGGATATATTGGCTTGTCAAAGGTTTTGTATGCGGTGGGATAAATGAAATCCGTCAAAGAAGCGCGTGAAATTATTCTAAGCTCGGTCGCGGTTCAAACTGTGGAGCACGTCCCGCTTCTTCGGGCTCACCAACGTACGTTGGCGGTCGATCAAGTCGCGAGCGACGACGTCCCTTCGTTCGATAATACCTCGATGGATGGGTATGCAGTGTTGTCTTCCGATACGGCGAAGGCAAGTGAGTCCTCACCGGTGAAACTCCGTGTAGCTGGTGAAATTTCAGCCGGAACGACGTACTCCGGTGCGCTGAAATCCGGCGACGTCGTTCGCATTATGACGGGCGCGCCGATTCCTCGCGGAGCTGACGCGGTTCTCGAGCAGGAAGCTGTCGGAGCGCGCAACGGGTCTGTAGAGGTCGGAACACCGGTACAGCCGGGCAGAAATATCCGTAAGAAGGGAGAAGACATTCGTGCGGGGGGCGTTGTCTTATCGCGCGGAACGTATCTTCAAGCGTCGCATCTGGGCGCGCTCGCATCGATTGGTATTCTGACCATTCCGGTGTATCGTAAGCCGTCTGTCGCCTTTCTCACGACGGGTAACGAATTGGTGGAGATCGGCAATACGCCCGCGGCGGGGCAAATACGAAACAGCAATGCCTACTCGTTATGGGGATTGATTCAAGAA
Organism: Bacteroidota bacterium; assembly: GCA_036396395.1. Classification (GTDB taxonomy): domain Bacteria; phylum Bacteroidota; class Ignavibacteria; order UBA10030; family UBA10030; genus JAKEEG01. The sequence continues at coordinate 5,180 of DASWKY010000148.1, forward strand.
GCGGGCGCGGAACCCGTCAACCTCGGCATTGCACGAGACGATGAAACCGAACTGCGCGAGAAACTTCGCGGAGGATTGAACCAGGATGTGCTTGTCACCTCCGGTGGCGTTTCCGTCGGGACGTATGATTATGTGATGCAATCGCTCGAGCAATTAGGCGTACGCCGGCAATTCTGGAAAGTGAACATCAAGCCGGGGATGCCGTTGTTCTACGGCGTGTATCATGACGCGGAACGAAAGCGGGACATCCCGGTGTTTGGATTGCCGGGCAATCCGGTTTCGACGATGGTGACGTTCCTGCAGTTTGTCCGTCCCGCGCTCTACAAGATGACCGGGCGTGAAGGCAATGCCGGTCTGCGCTTAATGGCAACGTTGGAGCAGGATATACGGAAGAAAGATACCAAGCGGCATTTTGTACGCGGTATTGTCCGGAATGAACGCGGCGGTCTCATTGTTGCGACAACGGGAACGCAAAGCTCCGGTGCGCTGACATCCATGGCGAAAGCGAATTGCTTGATTATCATCCCGGAGGATACTCTTGAAATCAAAGCAGGGGAAGAAGCGGAGATTGAACTATTGTGAAGCAATATTGAATGTCGAATAACGAATATTGAATATCGAAGACAAAATGAACATCACTCTCAAACTATTTTCACTTGCGAAGGACCTCGCCGGATTTGAGGAGCGGCAAGTGCAACTGAACGACGGCGAACGCGTCGAGGCGGTGTTGCATCATTTGGTCGGAGTAAATCCGAAATTCGAGCAGTGGAAATCGAGCGTGCGGCTGGCGGTGAATTTCGAATACGTCCAGAATAACCACGAGTTGCGCGACGGCGATGAGGTGGCGGTGATTCCGCCCGTGAGCGGAGGATGATTCTATGGCGAATCGCGAATTGTCAATTTCGAATTGAACAATGACTCAAATTACATCATCGAAAATAGATATTCAAAAAGTCGTTGAGTCGGTTGCGAGCGAACAGTCGGGTGGGATGAACGTCTTTATCGGTACCACGCGCAACCACTCGCACGGCAAACAGGTGCGCGGACTCGAATACGAAGCGTACGAACCGATGGCGCTCAAGATGATGGAACGGCTCGTACAGCAAGCGGGCGAGACGTGGCGCATCAACGCGTCGATTGTGCACCGCATCGGCAATGTGCCGGTCGGAGAAGCGAGCGTCGTGATTGCTGTGGCTTCGGCGCATCGCGACGAAGCTTTCAAAGCTTGCCGGTTTCTGATTGATGAACTCAAGCGCGTCGTTCCCATTTGGAAGCGTGAGCATTTCGAGGACGGCACGGTCGAGTGGTCGCGCCAAACGCACGAACAAGTAGAAACTCAAAAATGACTTCCCAATCAGAATTGAACAATTCGCCCGCCCGCCCCTCTGGGGAAATCCTTCAGGATTCATTCGGCCGCGTCATCAACAACCTGCGGATTTCCGTTACGGACCGGTGCAATTTCCGGTGCCGGTACTGTATGCCGGAAGAGGGCATGGTGTGGCTGGAGAAATCCGACCTGCTCACGTACGAAGAGATCGCACGACTTACGCGTATCTTTGGCGAGATGGGCGTCTATAAAATTCGCCTCACCGGCGGCGAGCCGCTCATGCGCAAGGAATTGTATCTCCTCGTCGAAAAAATTGCGCGCATTCCGCAGATCACCGACCTCGCGCTGACGACAAACGGCTATTTCCTTGCCGAGCAAGCTCTTCTGTTATATAAGGCGGGCTTGCGGCGCATCAATGTGAGCATGGATTCGCTCGACGCGGAAAAATTCAATCTGATGACACGCCGGAAGTACCACGACCGCGTCTGGCAGGGGTTGGAGGCGGTGGAGAACCTCGGCATCCGCCCGATTAAAATTAACGCCGTTCTCATTCGCGGCGTCAACGACGATGAAGTTGTCAACTTCGCGCACCTTGTCCGCACGAAGCCATTCATCGTGCGCTTTATAGAATTCATGCCCATCGGCATGAATGACGGGTGGGGACCAGAGAAGGTCGTGCCGTCGAAAGAAATTATCGAGCGCATTGAGCGCGGTGTGGGCAAGAAGCTTGTCCCGGTCGAGTACCACGGCAGTCAGCCCGCAGACCGGTACGCGTTCGAAGATGGAAAAGGCGAGATCGGATTCATCAGCTCGGTGAGCGAACCGTTTTGCAGTCACTGCAACCGCGTTCGCATTACCTCGGACGGGAAACTGCGCACCTGTTTGTTCTCGCTTAACGAAACAGACCTGCGCGCGCTTGTGCGCGGGAGCGCGACAGATGAAGACATTAAGCATGTGATACGAGAAGCTATCTCACACAAAGAAGCGGGACATCTCATTAACCGGCCCGAATTTGTCCGACCGAGCCGGACCATGTCACAAATCGGAGGCTAACATGAAACATTCTCTCTTGCCGTTGTGCCTCGTTGTGCTGTTGGCATGTGATTCGGCGAAGCAACAACAAGAGGAACAACAGATGATGGTGGTGCAGAACGAATCCGCCGTCAGAAATCTCATCCTCAACTTACACTCGGACCTGAAACGAATCTACGGCGGGAGCGCGGGAGAGGTTGATTCGATGATTGCTAATTATTATGTTTCCGATATGTACTACGTTACGCCGTGGGGAACGTCGGAGACATTGGATTCCACCGCGGCGCGGCTCAAGGCGGCAATCCCGCGCATTCAGGACTATGATAATTCCGTTGAGAATCTTTCCGTGAGGGTGTACGGCGACGGCGGGTATGCTTTCTATGTGTTCCGTCAAAGTTATACGATTGATGGTTTCCAGTTGGAAGAATACCTGCCCACGACTGCTATCCTTGAACGGGTGAGCGGCACGTGGAAAATCGTTCATCTCCAGCGCACGACGGATTACCAGACCATGCAACAGTACGTTGCGCTTCAACAGCATATGGAGAAACAAAGCGCCCAGCAGAAATGAACTAACCGGGTTCCTTCCGTGTTTAGATGATACCGGTCACCCGAAGGTATGTTCAACGTTGACGAATACTGCCGGGGTCTTGTATCATCGAAAATTGCATACTATTATAGAGCATGAATGTCTCTCTTTACGAAGAAGCAGGAAATTGCCGGCGTCAACTCGTTCGGGAAGAAGAAACTCCCGCAAGGGCAGTACAGCACGGATAAATTTCCCGTCCTGACGTACGGCGAGACGCCGAAGATTTCACTTGAAGACTGGCGTTTCCGGGTGTGGGGTTTGGTGGAAGAGCAAGAGTGGACGTGGGAGGAATTTCTGAAGCTTCCGCAGTCCACAATTCGCGCGGATTTTCACTGCGTAACACACTGGAGCCGGTTCGACGACGAGTGGGGCGGTGTGCTGATTCGCGATTTCCTCAAGCACATTCAGCTGAAACCCGAAGCAAAGCACGTGCTCCAACACGCTTACGGCGGCTACACGACGAACCTCCCGTTGCAGTGGATGATAGACGAAGACGTTCTGCTCGCGCACACGTGGAACGGCGAGCCGCTGGACGCCGAGCACGGCGGACCGATGCGGGTCTTCACCCCGCGCCGCTACGCATGGAAGGGCGCAAAGTGGGTGAACGGATTGGAATTTCTCGCGAAGGACAAGCCGGGCTTCTGGGAAGTAAACGGCTACAGCAACACCGCCGACCCGTGGAAGGAAGAACGATTTTGGTAAGGAGCCTTATGAAAAAACTTTTTCTTCTCCTGCTTCTTTTCTCACTCGGCTGTTCATCTTCCGGCAAGTTGACGGGGAAAGTGTACGTCGCCGGCAACGAGCCGTTCACGTGGGTTGCTCTTGAAACGCCGAACGGCACGATCTACAAAATTTCGACGACCAAAGAATTGGAACAACGCCTCAGGAACATGCAGGGACGAAATGTGGAAGTCGAATACACAGGCATGGCAGATGTACCGGAAGGCAAAGCGATTACCGTGACAGTAGCGAAGGAAGTGAAACGATAGAATTTACTTTCTCAAAGGGGTATTCATGAACCGATTGATTCAATTGTTCACTGCTCTTCTTGTTGTTTCGTCCTTGGC
>DASWKY010000149.1:0-6090 GCA_036396395.1 Bacteroidota bacterium
CGCAAATTGCAAAACTTCCACCGAGGACTTAGAAACGTATGACCGACGACGGATCAATCTTAGTACTACTTGTTGAAGACAATGCCGATTTTTCCAAACTCGTCCGCCTCTATCTCGGGAGATTTGACGAGGCGAAATTCGAAGTGCTCTGGAGGGATAACGGCCGCGAGGCAATTGAAGAGATTGAGCGTAACAACAAGCTCGATGTCGTGTTGATGGACTATTTTTTGCCGGGATTAAACGGTCTTGAGATTACACAGACGCTCAGAAAAAAATCGATTGACGTGCCTGTCGTGTTTCTCACTGTCAACAAAGACATGAATATTGCCGTAGAGGTGATGAAACTGGGCGTACAGGATTACCTTGTGAAAGAGGAAATAGCCACACCGATACTCCCGAAGACAATCTTGAAAGTGGTTGAAAAACGGAAACTCGACCGGGAGATCGCTGAGCTGGAAATCAGAAAGAAACGAGTGGAGGTCATGCAGGAGCTTGTTCTTAACATCTCCAGTGAATTAACTGCGCCGCTTACGGGCATGAAACATATTGTCGATAGCATGGGCGGGAACGCTCAATCGGAAAAAGTCGCGAAGTACCTCTCGATCATCAAGGATAATGTAAAACGCATTGAAACAACGATGAGCAAATTGCAGAATCTGAAAGAAGATAAGACGGTGCAGTACATCAAAGATGTAAAAATGATTGACTTAACATAGCTATGGTCCATTTTTATTCATGAAGTTCAAAGCCGCCATAGCCCAAATTGATTGTCGCGTCGGAGATGTGGAGCAGAATGTTCTGCACCACGTAGAGTATATTAAGCGAGCTCAAGAGCAGGGCGCAACACTTGTTGTGTTTCCAGAGTTGAGCTTAACAGGGTATACCTTACGCGACCTGGCATGGGAAACCGCTTTGGATCCACGGACCTCGCCCTTACTCAAGCCACTGCGCGATCTGAGTGCATCGGTTTCGATTGTTGCAGGTTTTGCCGAAAGCGGTTCTGACCACGGGGTGTACAATTCAGCCCTTTTCCTTGAAGATGGAGAAGTTCGTCATATTCACCGCAAAGTGTATCCCCCGACGTACGGTATGTTCGAGGAAGGGCGATATTTTAGTCCCGGGAAAGAAATTCGAGCGTTCGATTCGAAGCTCGGGAGGTTTGGGATCCTCATTTGTGAAGACGCCTGGCATGTCTCGATGCCGTACCTCTTGGCAGTTGACGGCGCATCTCTGTTGTGCTGTTTAACGGCAAGCCCTACGCGCATTGCCAGCGACCATAAAGAGTTGGATAACGCAACGGTGAATCACGAGCATATGCGCGTGTACGCGCGTTTATTAAGTTCTTATATGCTCTTTAGTAACCGTGTCGGTTTTGAAGACGGCGTAAATTTTTGGGGCGGGTCGCTTGCCGTCGACCCCGCGGGAAACGCCATCACCAAATCACAACTCTTCAAAGAAGATTTGATTTTGTTTGACGTCGATACGGATGAAATCCAGCGTGCGCGCCGCTTCTCCCGACATTTTCTTGACGAAAACGTCGACGTCGTCAAAAAGAATCTACAGCACATGAATCGGCAGTAATGGTCTGTGATTCCTTCTGTCCACGCACTCATTTTACTCTTCCCACGTTGTCCTTATTGATTGTTTTTGTGTTGAATATCCTCGCTTTTTTCACTAAGTTACGTCTACAAGTAAAAGTAATGTATAAGGAAGCGATGTAATAATGAATATGATGAAAACCGTCGTCTTGATGGCATTGATGATGGGATTACTCTTGTTTGTGGGTCAGTGGTTTGGCGGACAAAACGGCCTCGTCATTGCGTTCGGTATATCGCTTCTCATGAACTTCGGCATGTACTGGTTTTCAGATAAACTAGTCTTAAAGGGCTATGGCGCTAAAGAGGTCTCTCAGCAGGACGCACCGGCATTGCATTCTACAGTTCATAGACTAGCTCAACAAGCAGGCTTACCCATGCCGCGCGTGTATGTGATTCCCAGTGAAACACCCAACGCTTTTGCCACCGGCAGGAACCCCGAGCATTCAGCCGTTGCCGTAACGGACGGCATTCTCCGTACACTCAGTGAGGATGAGCTTGAAGGCGTGCTTGCCCATGAATTGGCCCATATCCAAAACAGAGATATTCTTATCAGCACGATGGTTGCTACCATGGCTGGGACGATTACGTTCGCCGCGCGCATGGCAATGTATGCGTCAATTTTTGGCGGAAGCAGAGACCGTGAAGGCTCAAGCCCCATTGGGGGGTTATTGCTGATGCTCCTCGCGCCGGTCGCGGCGATGCTTATCCAATTTGCAGTATCGCGTTCGCGTGAGTTTGCCGCAGACGCCCGGGGGGCGGCAATTTGCAAAAAGCCGATGAGTCTCGCGAACGCTCTCAGGAAATTGCATTCAGCGGTAGAGCGAGTTCCAATGCAAAACGCGGGACAAGCGACCGCTCATTTATTTATTGTCAATCCGTTGTATGGCGGTGGGATGATGAAACTATTTTCAACTCACCCGCCCGCAGAGGAGTGCATCGCCCGGCTCCAAGAAATTGCCACGTCAGGCGCCTACTAATTTTTATAAGGAACAAGACAATACTCTATGTCTGTTGAATCCCACTTACCCGCGAATTACAAAGAGCCGGCGCCCGTCCTCGATAAAGAAAACCCGTTTGAATCTATGATGCAGAGATTCGACGTTGCCGCGCATCTGCTCAACCTCGAGCCTGGCTTGTACGAATATCTGAAAACCCCCGTCAAGCAAATCATTGTCTCAATCCCCATTGCTCTCGATTCCGGAGAGGTGAGAGTCTTTGAGGGGTACCGTGTTATCCATAATAATGTTCTGGGACCCTCTAAAGGGGGTATTCGGTACGCGCCGGATATTTCGCTCGACGAGATGAAGGCACTCGCCGCATGGATGACGTGGAAGTGCGCTATCATGAGTATCCCGTTCGGCGGGGCGAAAGGCGGCGTGAAGTGCGACCCCTCCAAACTTTCTCAGCTCGTTATCGAAAAAATTACTCGCCGGTATACAGCCAATCTGTTGGAAATTCTTGGTCCCGACGGTGACGTCCCCGCACCGGATATGAACACGAACGAACAAGTGATGGCATGGATTATGGATACGTACAGCATGCACACGAAAAAAAACGCGACGGGAGTTGTCACCGGCAAGCCTCTGCTTCTCGGCGGCTCGCTGGGCAGGCGCGAAGCAACCGGGCGCGGGTGTATGATTGTGACACTCGCCGCTCTCGAAAAATTAGGGATGAAAGCGAAAGATACGACGGTTGTCGTGCAAGGTTTCGGAAATGTAGGTTCGGTGTCTGCGAAATTATTGCGCGAACAAGGATGTAAAATTATCGGCATTGGCGATGTCAGCGCGGCGTATTACAATAAAAAGGGGATTGACCTCGACAAAGCTCAGGAGTGGATCAAGCAAAATCGTACGCTTGCCGGTTTCCCCGGCGCTGAAACCATCGGTCAAGATGAATTGCTTGAGCTTGAGTGTGATGTGCTTGTCCCCGCGGCGAAGGAAGACCAAATCACACACCGCAACGCGACGAAAATCAAAGCAAAAATCATCTGCGAAGGTGCCAATGGCCCGACAACTGCCAAAGCCGACCCGATCTTACAGGAAAAGGGTATTCTCGTCATTCCGGATATTCTTGCAAACGCGGGCGGTGTGACTGTGTCGTACTTCGAGTGGGTGCAAGACCGCATCGGATATTTTTGGTCGGAAGAACGCGTGAACCGCCGATTGGAAAAAATGATGAAGCAGGCATTTAATGCCGTGTACGCATCAGCCGAGCAGTATAAGGTTACGCTCCGTATCGGCGCGTATGTGATGGCAATTGACAAGGTGGCAAGAACTCTTAAACTGCGCGGAATCTACGGCTGATGTTCCGCATGACTTCCGCCAGATTGCTCCTGTTCAGCCTGTTGTTGTGCTATACGGGCTGGGGTCAGCAAGAACAGGAAACGACGGCGCTCAGCGTACTTCGCTCCCAAGCTCAGACTCATGCGATTGAATTCTTAAAGGCTTCGAGGTTTACCGCAGGTTCGCGGATTGGATTAGTGGTAGAAGGTTCGGCGAACAAAGAATTTACTTTGAATGTTTTCTTGGAAATCTTTCAGCAACATGGATGTATAGTGGCTGAGCAGGATGTTGAGGCGGTGCTTGAGGTGCTGGTGTTGGCTCAAGCAGTCTCGTACGAGAATCAAGGCGTTGATGTCTGGAAACGGACTGCGCGCACGGCAATGGAGGCGCGCTTGCGGAGACGAGCCGGTGGAGAGCAGGAATATCTTGGTAACGCCGATTACTCAAAAAGTGATGTGGTGACTCACAAAGAAGAAGGTTGGTGGGTCTCGAACGACGGCACCATGCTTGCACAATCACCTCCCGGTGCGTTCGAGAAAATACTCATTCCCGTCGCGGTGATAGCCGCAACGGTTATTATGGTATACTTGTTCTTTACGGTTCGTAATTAGAGCGCCATGCGGCTCCGTTTCATCCTTGCCGTCGTCGTAAGCCTGTCTTGGACGGTTAACGCGCAAGAGAACAAGCCTGCACAGCTTGTTTTCAGGGCATTTGGCGACGTCAATCTGGGACGGTCTGTCGGGCAGGAACTTTTAAAGGGTAATGTTGATTATCCTTTTGAGAACGCAGGGTGGATTTCACAAGGCGCCGATGTCGTTTTTGTGAATTTGGAAAGCCAGTTGACAGAACAAGGCGGCGAAACCCAGAACCCAAGAGATAATTTTGCTTTTTGCGGTCCGCCTGTTGGTTCTGTCACCCTCAAGAATGCCGGCATTGGTATCGTTTCCACTGCGAACAACCATGCCTATGATTACGGTATGAGGGCATTGCAAGAGACGGTGGAGTATTTATTGCGTGATGGTATTCGATATGTCGGAACGTCTAAAGATTCGGTAGGAAAATTTTCTCCGGTCATATTTGAGAAGGATGGAATTCGGTTAAGCGTTCTTGCGTACACTGAATTCGTCAATCGCAAGGGTGCTTGGCAGGGCCGCATATCGTTGTTTGACAGAAAGCGCGCGCGGACGGAAATAGAATCTGCGCGAAGGTTTTCCGATGTTGTGATTGTCAGTTATCATGGCGGGACGGAGTATACCGAAGAACCGAGTAAATTCGCGCAGGCTCAAATGAGGTATCTCAGCGACATCGGGGCTGATATTGTGATTGGCCACCATCCGCATGTGCCGCAGGGAATAGAAGAACGCAAGGGAAGGTATATTTTTTATTCGCTGGGGAATTTTGTGTTTTACCAGCCCCAGCACGTTTGGACGCAATTCGGTATCGGTGTAGAATTGCATGTTGTGAAAACAGACCAAACGGTAACAGTAGGTTCCCTGAAGATTATTCCAATTCGAGCGGGGAAACAGCCGTCAGTATTGCTCAGTGAAGAAGAAAGCGAACGCATCCGTGAACGATTACAGCGATTTTCGAATGTCAACATCAACAGGGAAGATTCCTATTTTACAGTACACATGCGCTCTCACGATTAAGAGATTCTCTCGCTTCGTGAAAACGGCAGCGGCTGGGATTTTATTTTCTCTGAGCGTCGTTTCATTTAGCGCATGCTCGTCGGAAGAAGTCCTGCAACAACTTCCCGCTGAAGAACGCTTTGCGCTGGCGATGGGGTCTTTCAACGAGGAAGATTATCTCGAAGCTGAAAAAGAATTCCGGGTGATTACATTACAGTTCCCCGGTACTGCTCTTGCAGACGATGCGCAGTACTATCTTGGCGAGAGCCGGTACTTTCGCGATGAATTCATTCTTGCGGCATACGAGTACGATGTTCTGCTCAAAACAATGCCCACGAGCGAGTACGCGTCACGTGCCCGCTATCGCAAGGCGGAATGTTATTACAATTTATCTCCCGAGTCGTATCGCGATCAAGACTACTCTCGAAAAGCAATTGATGAATTTCAGGCATTTCTTGAGTATCATCCCACCGACACGCTTGCTCATCGTGCGGCAGAACGGATTCAAGAGCTGAATACCAAGCTGGCGCAGAAGGACTATGATAACGGCGTACAGTATTTAGGCATGAATTCCTTTAAAGC
>DASWKY010000150.1:0-1740 GCA_036396395.1 Bacteroidota bacterium
CACGGATGAAATGAAGATGTTACAGCAATCGGCACGCGAGTTTGCGGAGAAGGAAATACGGCCGCACGTGATGAAATTGGATGAGGCGCAGGAATTTCCGATGGAGATTTTCAAGAAAATGGCAGACTTGGGTTTTCTCGGCGCAACAGTGCCTGTCGAACTCGGCGGCGCGGGTTTAACGGCGCTGGAATTTATCATTATTATGGAAGAAATCTCGCGCATCGACCCGTCTGTCGGGCTGACGCTTGCGGCACACAGCGGCTTGTGTCTCGAGCATATTTCCCAGTTTGGGAACGACGCACAGAAGAAAAAGTATATCCCGGACCTCGCAACAGGCGCAAAAATCGGATCGTGGTGTCTCACGGAACCGGAGGCGGGGAGCGACGCGAGCGGCACGAAAACAATGGCTGTCCGCAAGGGCGATTCGTATATCATCAACGGCGCGAAGACATTTATCACGAACGGTTCGTACGCCGATACGTTCGTGGTCATGACCAAGACAGACCAATCCAAAGGAAAGAGCGGCATTTCTGCAATTATTGTCGAGCGGGCAATGGGCGGAATTTCCGTCGGCAAAAAGGAAAACAAGCTCGGCATGCGCGCGAGCGATACCGTGCAGTTGATTTTCGACAACGTGAAGGTGCCGGTCGAAAACCTACTCGGCGTGGAAGGCGAGGGATTCAAGCAGGCGCTATCGGTGCTGGATAGCGGACGGGTCGGCATCGCCGCACTGTCGGTCGGATTGGCGCAGGGCGCGATGGACGCCTCGGTCAAATATGCGAAGGAGCGGAAGACGTTCGGCAAACTGCTTGCCGAGCACCAGGCGATTCAGTTCAAACTGGCAACCATGTCCGTTGAAATTATGGCGTCCCGTTTGCTGACCCAACGGGCGGCGGCGGCGAAGGTGAGCGGCAAAAATCTTAACCTTGTGGCGGCGACGGCAAAGCTTTTCGCGAGCGAGGTTGCCGAGCGCACAGCTTCGGAAGCGGTGCAGATTCACGGCGGCTATGGGTTTATCAAAGAATTTCCCGTGGAGAAATTTTACCGCGACGTCAAATTGCTTACGATTGGCGAGGGAACGTCCGAAGTGCAAAAAATGGTAATAGCGAAAAACCTCCTAATGTAATCGAAGTTACTCAGTTCAGACCTGCAAGGTTTGATACACCTTGCAGGTACTTAATACGATATGAAAACCCGCCAAAACCTTCTCAGCGTTATCGCACTACTCTTTATTGTATCGGGAGCGGCGGGATTGATGTACCAGATCGTCTGGTTCAAATATCTCTCGCTGTTTCTCGGTAACACAACTTACGCACAGACGATTGTGCTGGCGTCGTTCATGGGCGGGATTGCTATCGGCGCGGCGTTGTGGGGCAGGCGCGCGGATAGGTCGAAAAGCCCGCTTGCACTTTACGCATGGCTCGAAATCGGTATCGGCGTTTACTGTCTTGCCTATCCGTGGATATTAGGGTATGTCAAGTCTCTATTTATTAGCGTCGTCATCGGTGCCGGGTTGGCAAGCGACAGCGAGATGGTGCTTTTCCTGAAGCTCCTTGTCAGTTTGGTCACGCTGTTGCCCCCGACCATCTTGATGGGTGGAACGCTCCCCGTGCTTGTTCGTTTCCTTTCCACTCGTATTGAAGAATCCGGAAAAAACGTTGCCATTCTCTATTTCCTAAACAGCTTCGGCGCCGTCGTCGGTTCGTTGTTGGGAGGATTCTTTTTTATTCCGATGATTGG
>DASWKY010000151.1:0-5109 GCA_036396395.1 Bacteroidota bacterium
CGGAAGTGTTCCTCGGTGAACGCTATAAGACAAGCGGATTCACATTCAGCGGCGGAGGACAAGTCACGAAAGTGATGAACGTCAACCTCCTCTATCAGAACAAAAAAGCCATTTACTTTTCAGCATTGCCCTTCCAGGGGCGCACAAGCCGCATCTCGGGAACAGTTGTATTCCAACCGTGGAATCAATTTGAAGCGAATATGAGCCTCACCTATGTAGATTTCCACCGCGAATCGGACGGGCAGAAAATATACGAGTACCCGATTGCGCGGAGCCGGCTGACCTACCAGTTCAATCAATACTTGTTTTTCCGCGGCATCCTCGAATACAATAAATTTCGCCGCTCGTTGTTAAGCGACTACCTTGTTTCCTTCACCTACATTCCGGGCACCGTTCTGCACGCGGGATACGGTTCACTCTACCAGCGCACACAATGGGACGCTCCGTCCTTCTCGTACGTCAATGCGGATGAGTTTCTCGAAACGCGACGCGGGTTTTTCTTTAAAATGTCGTACCTGTGGAGAATGTAGCCGCAACAATCCCGACAATCCGATTGTTTGATGGAACACTGAGGCGACATACTTGTAAGTTAAGGAAACGCAGTGAAAACCGGCACAACGCAGAACCACCTTCTCTCGCGTGCTCTGGCGGTGTTGCGTGAAGAAGGCTTTATCAATTTTTGGTATCGCACTCTCGCCTACACTGTGTACCGCCGTGCGTTCTACTTCGAACTTATTATTGCAGAACACCCGCACGTTTCGCATGCATCGCCCCAAATCACCGTGAGCCTCCTGACACCTGAATACATTGAAGAGTATCTCATATTGCATCCGGAAGAATATCTGGAGAACGTTCGAGCGCGGCTTGCCGCCGGAGGTCAGTGTTTTGTCGTACGGCAAAACGGAAGGATCGTACACTCGGGCTGGGCGGCGGTTAGGAACGTTTGGATCACTCATCTTTCAAAAGAGATCACACTTGCACCCGATGAAGTGTACACGTATGAATCCTATACGGACCCTGCCTTCCGGGGTCACGATATGGCGCTCAAGAAAAATGAGTACATGAGGCATTTTTTCGGCAATGCGGGGTACCGACGATTAACCGGCATCGTGACGCCGGAAAACAAAGCCGGGTTGCGCGCGATTAATAAAATTGGATATAAGCCGATTGGAATCTTTAAGCAATTTCGAGTCGGACCGTGGCGCTACGATTCCTGGGTAGATTTGACACCTGCGTCTATTCGGCATTACCCGGAACTCAAGTTGTGGCACTCGGAACAAGATGACCGATCATGAAAAAAATCTTACTAGCGCTTAATCTGATTCTCGGCATTGTCCTCATGGCGTTGTTGTTTCATCTTGCCGAAACACCCGACGACGGCTATGAAAAGATGTTCACTGTTCGTTATGCCGATTCAAGCTTTGCTCGCAGGGTAGAGCAAGCAGATATCACGCTCCCGAAGAATGAAAACCGAGATATCCTCAGAACCATTCTCGATACATTGTTTGAAAACAGCGTGGACCTTACCGACGAGGAAAAAAGTCTCCATATTCTGAAGTATGTGAGCAGTGTCCTCGTGTCAAAGAGCAACTCCGGAACCGCCACCAGCATACTTCGGAAAGGATACGCGCTGTGCTTCGGGAAATCAAAAGTGTTTACGATGCTCTGCCGGGCGGCAGGCTTGCCCTCACGCCAGGTCAGCTATATCTACACCGTGGATGTAGGAAGCCACGTCGTGAGCGAGGTGTTTTACGATGGAGCATGGCATCTGTACGACCCCACGTTCGGAATCTTGTTCTACACGAACCCGGAGTATGAGAACCCGGGGAACGTACTTTCATTTCACGAGCTTGTTCGCAACCCCTATGGGGGCGTAGCCTACAGTGTTGTCGCACAAACGAGCAGTGGTTTCTACGATGAGGCTACACGGTCGTATGCAGTCAGTAAAATAGAAGATGAGCATCGTACGCTCGAGGAGGGCATTTCAGTCGCCTCGTACAGGGAGGGAATCCAGAGAACATATCCGGTGGCGTACGGCGAGAACGACCTTGTTTCGTACCCGGTGGATGCGAACCTCTTGCACGACACCAGCCAGTGGTTTGGGCGCGTGGACAACTCGAACAGCGAATTGGCTCTCTACACGAAACGATTTTCCGGAAGCGGTTACCTCGGCATTTCGAACCCGCCGGGCTTTCATACATGGCTTATCAAGGCGAAACCGTTTACGACAATCCACATGGAATACTACAGCGTATTTCCAAATCCGCCGAAGCTCATGCTGGTTCCGCTCAGAGCGGCAACAATAGTTGAGAGCATCAGCACCGATAAAAAAATAACATTTACGATTCACGTCACCGATAGCATCGCCAGCCTCTCTGTGTATTGTCCCGAAAAGACATTTGAGGTTGACGCTCTGCATATTTATCGATAACTTTCCTCGGTATGCTCAAACTCTTTACTGCCCTGCGCTCTCTTTTCTATGCAACAGCCTTTGTGTATCTCTGGGGTTATCTTGCGCTGAGCGTACGTCGGTACGATGAAGGGTTTGGTTTTTCGCTCCCCGTTTCCGTAGAAACCGCGGCAATTCCGTTGATGGTCGTCGGGGGGATGATCGTGATTTCGTGCATTGCCACATTCGTCCTTCGGGGGGACGGAACCCCGGCGCCGTTCGACGCTCCCCGACAACTGGTCGCGCGCGGCCCCTACCGGTATGTACGCAACCCCATGTATCTAGGGGCGGCTGTTGTGCTTATCGGTTTCGGTCTGTTGTATCACTCTCTCTCCATGGTCCTGTTCTCGCTTCTCTTCCTGCTTCTCGCGCACGTTTTTGTCATCGTGCACGAAGAACACGCGCTGGAAAAAACCTTCGGCAAGTCATATCGTGAATATAAGGAGGGCGTCCCCAGGTGGATTCCCAAAAAGCCTGGGTAGCCAACACGGCCTTGCCTACGATGATGCTTCCAACTCCCCTGCGCATAGCGCAGGCTTCCGGAAACCTGCTTGAAAATCAGAGAACCTTTCGTTACGTTCTCCTCATACGTTCCGAGGAGTTCCTCATGAATCAGCTTATCGCCGTCGTAGTGTTCACGTGCCTCGTATTTCCAACGCGTGTTCGCGCGCAGGAAGGCGCATTCATTAATCTCCACGCGAGTACCTTAGGGAAGTTCCATAGTGTCAGTCCGTTGACGACGGATGATTTCGGCAATACCTATGCCGATACCGCTTTGCTTGATAACGGCATCGGAGGCGGCTTTGCGATTGGATACCGGTTCAACCACCGGTGGACGGCAATGATGAATCTTGATATCATCGGTCAGAACGGAACAACGAACGGCGTGAAGGACGTTAGTTCGTCCACATTTATTTTCGATTTTGGCGTCCGCTACGGCTTAACCTCCTCCACCGCTACACAACCGTACCTCATAACGAACATCGGGTATTACGGACTCTCGTTTCATTATGGAGATCCGACGATCTACATTGGACCCGGCGGCGGCTACAGTTCCGGCGTCGATAGTTACGACGGCTGGCAAATTTCCGGCGGGCTTGGGTTGCAGGTCTCAAATATCTTCGATGTTCATGTTATAGGTTCGTGGGCATCGGTTGCCGACTTCGAATCGAAATTTTCCATCCGTCTCAATGCTGGATTTACGCTGTGGTTGTATGATGAAGAAATATAACTCACTGATGAAGGGTTCATATGCAAACATTCAAAAATATGGTCGACTGGTTTGAAATTCCCGCCAACGACATCAAACGGGCGAAAGCATTTTACGAGTTCATTTTCAATACGACACTTCATGAACTTGACATTAACGCCGACTTGAAGATGGCGCTCTTTTCTGTCGAGCCGGGAGGGGTCGGCGGATCTTTGGTTCAGCACAAAGACTTCTATCATCCGAGTCATCAGGGATCGCTCATCTATCTGAACGGCAATCCTGATTTGCAGGCCGTCCTCGATCGTGTTCAAGAACGCGGCGGCAAGGTGCTGATTCCGAAACGACAAATCAGTCCCGACCGAGGTTACATGGCTGTGTTCGAGGACAGCGAAGGAAACCGCGTCGCGTTGCATTCAGATAAATAGTGTACTCTGGTGTCAGGAGCCCCGGAGGGATTCTGCCGAAGGCATTCCTACTGAACTTCGGAGGTAACTCCTGAGACCACAACTGAACCCGTAAATCACTACAGCGAGAAAGAGGTGAGAGCGGTATGGCATACAAGAAAATCCAAATGACGCAACACAAGAAAATCGCGCTTGTTGCGCATGACAACAAGAAACGCGATTTGCTCGAATGGGCGAAGTATAACCGCGAGACACTGGCTAAGCATAAGGTCTGCGCGACCGGCACAACCGGAACATACTTGCAGGAAGAGCTTGGCTTTGAAATCACCAAGCTCCAGAGCGGACCGCTCGGCGGCGACCAGCAAATCGGTGCGAAGATCGTGAACGGTGAAATCGATTTTCTCATTTTCTTCTGGGATCCTCTCGAGCCTGCGCCGCACGACCCGGACGTGAAGGCGCTTCTGCGCGTCGCGGTCGTCTGGAATATTCCTATCGCCTGCAACCGCTCGACGGCGGACTTCATGATTTCCTCTTCGATTATGAAAGGCACCTACGACCGCCTTGTACCCGACTACGACGAGTACCGTAACCGGCCTATTCTTTGAATTTTCTACTACTGAATTTCTATCAACTTGGCAGTCACGGTCCACACCGTGACTGCAGTATGTAATTGGTCACGGAATGGTCCGTGACCGCCTGGATTCTTAAAATTATTTCTCCATAGAGCTTCTACATTATTGAACCCCTACAAATTTTTCCTTACTATCAAACCATGTCCGCACCACAAAAATTTACAGTCGGGTTGATTCAAATGTCGATGTCCGCGCACGCGAAGGACAACCTCGACCGCGGCATCGCGAACATCGAAGAAGCGGCAAAGAAAGGCGCCAACATCATTTGCCTGCCGGAGCTGTTCCGCTCGCAGTATTTCGCTCAGAGCGAGGATCACGGCGCCTTCGATCTCGCCGAGCCCATTCCGGGCCCCACGACGGAGACGCTGGGCAAGGTCGCGCGCTCGCGCGGCACGGTGATCGTGGCGCCGATCT
>DASWKY010000152.1:0-2605 GCA_036396395.1 Bacteroidota bacterium
GATGTTACTTAATCCAGTTTTCAATAAAAAAGCCCCACCCGATAACGGGTGAGGCTTTTTTGCTTAGCTTTCCGAAGGGTTGGAACCTTCGGAAGGTTAACAATTCTATTTCGTCCCTGTTTTGCCTTTCCATTCGGCGACCATTTTCTCGGTTGCATCAACCTGCACGCGCTGAAAATCCGGCAGTTTGCTGATGTCGCCAGCCTTGATAATCTTCAATCCTTCCTCGCCAGCCGCAACAGCTTCTTTGAATTTCCCTTCAAGCGCGAGCAATTCTGCTTTCGTGCGAAGGTTGAAAAAGCTTCTGTTCAATGCGATCGAGCGGTCTACCCAGTCCATTGCTTCTTTCACGTACATCTTGTTATCCGCCGCGAAGCGAGCCGCGTTGCTTAATTCCTGCCATCGCCCGACCGATACCTGCAAGAGAGGGAGGATATTAAACTCCACTTGAAACGACACGCGTACTTTTTCCCACACAAGCACGACATTTGCCGTTGTCGGGGTCAGGTCCGTGAAGAAAAACGACATCCACTCGACGTTCGGGATTGCTTCCGGTTTTACAGTGACGCGCAGGGTGTCATACTTTTCTTCATACACCGTTCCCCAGTTTTTCACTTCTGAGTTAAGGATGAGCGTCCATTCCGTTGCTCCGGGGATTGCGACAAAGCGGTACATGCCCGCCGCAAGACGTTTGCCCGCGATGGTGACATCGTGACTGAAGCTGATAAGCGTCGGCTCGTTCGCGCCGGCGCGCCAGACGTCTCCGTACGGCTGGAGCGCGCCCGATCCCTTGGGACCAAAGATCGTGCGCCCTTTGACGCCGGGTCGGTGATAATAAATCGTCACATCGCTCATGCCGACCATTTGGGTCACTTTCGCTCCCTGACTGATCCGGGGCGAGCGCAAGATGGGCAGTGTGGGCGAGGAGGCTTGCTGTGCCGATGCAACCTCAGTGATGAGGGCGGTGCACAGGATGACAGCAATGAATACAGCAACGTGGCGGGTGAAATGTTTCATGGTGTACTCCTTATGTAGGTTGGTAGATAAATTTTTAGATGAAGAAATGAAAGATGTCAAGAAACCGTTGAAACGGTTGAAAAAATGTTGATTTGTTAGCTTTTTGGCAATCCGTTTTTCGAAACATGTTCCATCGCCTCGCAGAACCGGTCGAGTTCCGGGAGTGTCGTGTACACGTTCGGGGTGATACGCAATCCTCTAAATTCTTCGTGCAATATCGGGGTAACGAAAATCTTGTGCTTGTTGAAGAGGTAACCTCCCAACGCCGCAGGGTCGATCCCGACTATTTCCACATTGGCTATGCCGCAGGATTGCTTCAGGTCGAACGACGTGTTAAACCGGACGTTTGATAAGTGTTTCAACTTATTCGCCCAGTAGTCGCGAAGGTAGCGGAGCCGCGCTTCTTTGCGCTGGGGACCGATACCGCGATGAAAGAGAATCGCCTCCCCGATGGCGAGATGCGGGGCGGCGGAGTGTGTGCCGATTTCTTCGTACTTCCGGATATCGTTCGCCTGCGTTTTTTCCGCCGCCATCAGGGGCCAGAGCTTTTCGATTTTATCCCGTTTCACGTACAACAGCCCTGTACCCTTAGGAGCAAACAGCCATTTATGCAAACTGGTTCCGTAGTAATCACAGCCGATGTCGCTTTGCTTGAAATCGAAATGCGCGAACGTATGCGCGCCGTCCACAATGACTTCGATACCCTTCGAGCGCGCCAGCTCGCAGACCGCCTTCACCGGCGTGATTTGCCCGGTGATGTTGACCATATGTGACATCAAAATGAGCTTTGTTTTGCTCGTAATTCCTTTTGCAAACGCATCAACAATCTCGTCAAGATTCTTTGGGGGAATGGGGATTTTGACCATCTTTAAGACGAGTCCCTCGCGTTGCTCTCTCTGACGTAATGTCGTCAACATGCGTCCGTAGTCCTGCGTGGTGGTCAGCACTTCGTCGCCCGATTTCAAGTTCAAGCCCATCAGACAGATTTCGAGAGATTCGGAGGCGTTGCGCGTAATGGCGATCTCTTCGCGGTCACAGCCGAAAATTTCCGCCAACCCGGTGCGGATGGTCTCCACCTGCGGTTCCAAAATTTGCCACATGGTGTAGGCGGTCAGGTCTTCCTGTTGCCACTGGTAACGCACCAGCGACTCGGTCACAATGCGCGGGGAGGGAGAAACGCCTCCGTTGTTTAGGTTGATGATGCCGCGCGTGACGGTAAACGATTGCTGAATGTCAAACCAGAAATCCTCGTCCATGGCGGCTTGCTGAGGCGTGAGATGCTCAATTCGTTTCCCAGCCGCGTGGACATCGTTCAGTAGCGAGGCGACCGTCGTGGATGCAAGCGTTGCCAACCCGACCCCCTTGCCAACCTTTGAAAGAAAATCGCGGCGGGAGAGTTCGGGCGTTGCAAGCGGAGATAAGCTCATGGTAGTGTCCTTTACAGGAAACGGTGAGAGATAATTTCAGTGCACAAATCTACGGTACGACTGTTTACAAGTCAAGGTAAATAACCGATAGAGACTTCTGATAAATTCTAAATTGTTTGGTAGCCGCAGGCTTTGCGCTTTTCGCATCCCGCCGCATTTTT
>DASWKY010000153.1:0-2439 GCA_036396395.1 Bacteroidota bacterium
AGTCGGGCGGCTGTTTGAAGGCGGGCATGACCTCTCCGGCGGCGAGTGGCAACGCCTTGCACTCGCGCGGCTCATGTACCGCGACGCCGACATCTGGATTTTGGACGAGCCGACGTCTTCTTTAGACCCGGAAGCCGAGGCAGGCATCTTCGCCGAATTAAAGGAGAACCTCAAAGGCCGCATCGGTATTATCATTTCGCATCGGTTTTCGACAGTGCGGATTGCCGACCGCATTGCAGTCATTACCGACGGTAAAGTGGCTGAGTTAGGCACGCACAGCGAATTGCTCGCGGCAAAGGGCCGCTACGCGCAATTGTTCGAGATCCAGGCGGCGGGATATAGATAACAATGACGTTACAAGACCTCGGATACGATTCATGGTTTCAGGAGCAGGCTGGCGATACGTCTGATTTCAGCGTCGCACGCGTGACGGCGGTGCACCGCGAGCAGTACCTTGTAAGAAACGAACGCAACGAAATTTCCGCTGAACTCACCGGCAAGCTGCTCTTCGCCTCGAATTCAAACATTGACTTACCCTGCGTCGGCGATTGGGTATTGGCGCAATACCACAACGCCGATACGCTCGCCATCATTCATGATGTCCTCCCCCGCAAATCGTACCTGCGTCGGAAATCCCCCGGCAAGAATATCGACTACCAGATGATCGCGGCGAATATCGACTCGGCGTTCATCGTGCAGTCATGCGATTTCGATTTCAATCTGCGAAGGCTGGAACGCTATTTGGTTATGGTGCAGGAGGGCAACATCGAGCCGGTGATTCTGCTCAGTAAGAGCGACCTGCTGACCGAAGCCGAAATCGATCAACGAATCTCAGACATCAAACAGGCGCGCATAACAAACGCTGTAATTTCGTTCAGCAATGCGACGGGCGCGGGTATGGACCGCGTCCGGCACATCATGCAGAAAGGCAAAACGTACTGCCTGCTCGGTTCATCGGGTGTCGGCAAGACTACGTTGGTCAACCGCTTCGTGGGCAGGGAAGCATTTGCAACCGGCGCGGTGCGGGAAAAAGACGGCAGGGGCAGGCATATAACCTCCACCCGGCAACTCATCGTCTTGGAGAGCGGCTCGCTGTTGGTTGATACGCCGGGGATGCGCGAGCTTGGCGTGATGGGCGCGGATGCGGGAATCGAGGAGAGCTTCGCGGATATACTGGAGCTTGAGGAGTCGTGTAAATTCGGGGACTGTACGCACACGAAGGAACCCGGCTGTGGGATTCTCTCAGCTATTGAGAGCGGTGAGTTGGACGAGGGCCGCTACCGGAATTACATGAAGCTCCTGCGGGAATCAGCCCACTACGAAATGTCGTACGTCGATCGGCGACAGAAGGATAAAAAATTCGGGAAGATGGCAAAAGCCATTATGGAGCACAAGAAAAAAACGAAGCGGTGAGGTTATGACGACAGACCTCCGAGGTGTATCAGCGCGTGGGCTGGAAAAACCTCGGAGTCTTTTTCGTTTTCACGCAGAGCGTGTGAATGAGTAAAAGAAGTCCGACTCTTCACAAGAGCACGTGCCGGCAAAATGTCGGACTTCATCGTTCATCCCTTTGCCGCCTTCAGCGTATTCTTCATCAGCATGGCGATGGTCATGGGACCCACGCCGCCGGGCACGGGCGTAATGGCTTTCGCGACTTTACTCGCCGATTCGAAATGCACATCGCCCACCAACCGGTAACCGTTTTTTGCAGTGGGGTCGTCCACTCGATTCACGCCGACGTCTATCACAACCACACCCGCTTTAAGCATGTCGCCTGTGATCACTTCCGCTTTCCCCATCGCGGCGATGAGGATGTCGGCGGATTTGGTGAAGCGCGTAATATCCGCCGCGCCCGTATGAGCAACCGTTACGACGGCGTTTGCGCCCGCTTGCTTCTGCAGAAGAATATTCGCCACCGGCTTACCGACAATGTTACTGCGCCCGACGACCACCACATGCTTGCCCTTCGGGTCGTTGCCGCTCCGCACAAGAAGTTCTTGAATTCCAGCCGGTGTGCACGGCTTGAGCGTGTCTTCGCCTACCACCAACTTCCCCACATTATACGGATGAAAGCCGTCCACGTCTTTCGACGGCTTGATCAACTCTAAGACTTTCGCTTCGTTGATGTGCTTCGGCAAGGGGAGCTGGACGAGGATACCATGAATCTTGGCGTCGTTGTTGAATTCCTGAATCTTATCCAACAATATCTGTTCGGAAGTATTCTCAGGCATCCGCTCGGTGATGGAGTAAAATCCCATCTCCTCACACGCCTTCCCCTTCATTTTGACATACACCTGCGAGGCGGGGTTCTCGCCGACGAGGATAAATGCCAGTCCCGGCGTGATGCCCTTCGTTTTCTTGAGCTGTTCGGTCTCCGCTTTCACTTCGTTGCGGAGTTCCTCAGCTATTTTTTTTCCGTCGATGATTTCAGCCATACAA
>DASWKY010000154.1:0-7218 GCA_036396395.1 Bacteroidota bacterium
CGTTCATGATTTGCGGCGTTGACCGGTTTTGCAATATCGTGGAAGAGACACGCGAAGTACAGCGTATCGCGACGGGGAAGTTTCCGAAAGACCGTTCCGACTTCGGAATCTGCCTGCGACAACGCCTCCGCGTTCGCAACGACCGTCAGCGTGTGTTCGTCGGCTGTATAGTAATGATAAAGATTATGCTGAAAGAACGCGACCATCGGTTTCCATTCCGGAATCAACCGGGCGAGAACGCCGAGGTCGTTGAAGCGCTGGAGTACTGTCCCCAGTCCTCGCTCAGCGTTCATCATTCGGCGAAGGACCAGTGAGGCTTCGCGGGAGCGGATGGGCCGCAAGGCTTTCGAAGTTCGCATGATGCGGTCTTCGAGAGAAGTGGAAAAGGACGCATCATGTTCGATTCGGAGCAATCCGGCTGTAAGAATATCGAGCGTTGTGAGTGCGGTGGAAGACGAGCGTAGTTCAATCGCCCCGATACGCAACCGGAATTTCGGATGGATCTGTTTTTCTGAACCGCCGCGCGGTACACCGCAATATGTGTATTCAGCCCAGCCGGAGACACGCTTCGCGAGCAGTGAGACAGCCCGCGCTGCTACGTAATGTTGTTGCATAAAGTGCTCGACGCTTCTCATGCCGAGTGCATCGGCGACGCGGCGCTGTGATGCAAATTCCAGCGTGTCGTGTAATCCCTGTGCTTGCAGGTGCATTTCGTTCCGTACGCGAAGAAGAAAATCAAATGCGTTTCGTGTGCCGGAAAGTAATTGACTGCTTACGATTTTTTTCAATTGCGGAGATTTCAAAAAAATCGAGAACGAGGGTCGTGTTGAACGCGAGCTTCCTTGCAGAGGGATACTGCCGATGCCGCTCAGAAGCCAGAGAAGCGCGTGCAGGTCTCGCAACCCGCCCGCGCTGTTTTTGACGTTCGGCTCAAGCAGTTTTGTCGAGGTGCCGTATTTTCGGTGGCGCTGTTCAACGCTCTGCAATAGCTGTCGGACGAACGCGCTCTTGCTCGACTTGGCAGTATGGGCTTTGAGGGAGCGGAATAACTCAGCGCTCAGCGGGCGGTTGCCGCAAATAAAACGTGCGTCCAGCAGGGATGTCCACGTTTCGAAATCGCGTTCGGCAAACGTAACGCACTCATTGATGGTACGGAAACTATGCCCGATTTCCAGCCCGCAATCGAGCAATGCATGGAGCAGTTCTTTGAGCGCCGACTCCGCGTGATTTTTCTGCACATCATCGCGCACAAGAAACATCACATCGGTATCCGAGGCAAAACATAACTCGCGTCGCCCATAACCGCCGAGAGCGAAAACAGCAAGCTGTTTCTTGTGCGGGTTGGCGGATTGAGCGTACACGGCTTTCACCAGCGTATCGAGGCGGGTCGCCAGTGCAGATGCCGTTGCAGTGCCTGCGGCGCCGCGGCGGTGCTTCGCGGTAATTGATCGCAATGTTTGCTCAAGCCGTGCTTTGACGGCAGAAATGTCTGTCATGGAAAAATGATAAAAGCGAAAGGGTTCCGAAAGAATTTACTCAGAAAGCGTACGGAATACAAGGCGGGGGCGAAGCATTGGATGTTTACACGTGCCTAAAAAACGGCGTCATGCCCGCACGTTTCAAGCGGGCATCCAATCAGTAAATTCCCGATACAAGCGTTCGGGAATGACACTCGTATCACGCTTCCGGTTGCGGGGGAAGAATATCGAGCGCGATGTCGCGGTCGAATATCCAGCTGAACTTGAACGTGCCGGAGAATTTCATGCGGTCGGCGAGCTTCTGGTAACGCGAAGAGAGTGTGCAAACATACTCTTGCGCTTTCGCCGCGGCGTCCGATAAACCGTTGATGCCGGCGACTTTCCAATCTTTGACAAGGTTCTCGATAATCTCGGCGTAGTCGTGTGCAGTGTACACGCCGACTTTTTGGGCGACGATGGAAAATTTCGAAAATAGATCGCGGTCCTGGCCGTCGTACATCAGCACGGCGGGCATGGTGATTTTCTTGCGCATCATTTGCGCGAACGCGAGCACGGCGCGCGCGGGGTCGAGTTCGAACACTTTTGTCATAAACAATTTATATGCCTTCTCGTGGCGCGCTTCGTCGCCGGCGATCAAGCCGCAGATTTTATGCAGGCGGTCTTCGCCGGCTTTTTTCGCCAGCACGCCCACATTGCGATGCGAGATTTTTGTTGCGCGCTCTTGAAACGACGTGTAAATAAATCCGAGATACGGGTCGTTTTCCGTCTGCGGGTCGAAGCCGTTGCTGATGAGATGATGAATGGAGACTTCGATGGCGCGCATATCTACGCGGCCCGTAAGATAGAGATACTTGTTCAGCAAGTCGCCGTGACGGTTTTCTTCTGCAGTCCAGCCGCGGCTCCACTGTGCCCAGCCGCTGTCACTGCTTCCGGTAGAATCGGTAACGCCCTGCAGTCTGTTGAGCCAGGTCTGGTAACTCGGGAGCGCTTCTTCGGTGATCATATCGCCGACTAACACCACAAGGATGTCGTCCGGTAATTCTTCTGCGCTTTGTCGGAATTCGCTCACTTGTTCCTGCCAATTCTCTTTGGAGAGGTCGGGCAGAAAATCCGTCGGTTGCCAGCTTTCTTCCACCGGCTTGAGGAGTGTGCCGATGTTCTCGCGGACAAAGCCTTCCATGCTGTTGATGACCTCGAGTTGCGGCGAATTCACTTCTATTGTATTTGCTATCGTCATGCTGTCTCCCTGATGCGCCGCCGCTCCCGTGAGCGGCCGACGGCTTTTCGTGAAAAAGGTGTGAGTTACAAGGTAAGAACTCTCGATACCTTATGCAACCTCAAGCAAAAGTTTTTCGCAAAAAAAAGCATTATCTACTTCGTTTTTTCGTCTGTATAAGCTCTTCGGAGCTGAACAGGTTCCACATATGGGATTACTCCGGTATCGCTTGTAATTCTTCCCCGTCAACCGTGCACGTCTCTGTTTTGAAGGGGAAGGTGCGATTGCATTTCGGACAGGTTTTTGATAACTCTTTTGCGTTCGCTTTACTGCCGAGCCAGTCCTGCCGGAATTTCCGTATCGCATCGGTGACAGCGAGACCGGCGTTCTCGAAAGGCACGATTTCGACGAGCCGGTTTTCTTCCAACACGACGCGGGCTGTTTTCTTCATACCGCGCTGTTCGTATTCAATGAGGAGAGCGTCGCCGGGCTTGCGGGTTGTAAGCAACGAATCGAGTCCTCTCGGTGTTGAGATTGCTGTGCCCGCGATTGAGAGAAGTTTATCGCCTCTGTCCAGTCCGGCTTTGTACAGCGGGCCGGCGGCATGCGGTTGAGACGAGAGAGTCGGCGTGCCGCTCGCATAATTAATCCCCACACTGCCGAGTGAGGCTTTGTTCGGGGTGGCTTTTCGCAGAACTAGTCCGGCGGAGGCAAACAGCTTTTCATAGTCTACGACGTCCTTCCCGTAGATGTATTTTCGGAAGAAATCGTTTGCGAACGCCGGGTCTTTGGCGACTTCGCCGAGCGTAACGCGGACGTCTTCGTTCGTGTAGGGGATTTCTTTCTTGCCGTACTTTTGCCAGAGAGCGCGCATCAGGTGGTCGAGTGTGACGCTGGGGTACTTCGTGCGGAGCGTCAGGTCAAGGCCGAGACCGAGCGCCGCGCCCCAGGTATAGTACGAGATAAAGGTGTTCTCTTTATTCTGTGCATCCACCGAGCGTGCGGCGTCCACAAACGGCGCCTGCATGCTCATTTCGACGGGGGAGAAATACATTCTTCCCGCGGAGTTCATGACGGTATGAACATCGCCGCGTATGCTTTGCGCGTAGCTCTCAAGACTCGTCAGCTGTGCGCGGTGGATAAATAAGGCGTCGTAATAACTCGTAAAGCCTTCCGCGAGCCACAACTCGCCGGACATGTTGGCTTCTTCGAAATTAAACGGCTCGAGTGATTTCGGGCGGATGCGCTCAACATTCCATGAATGGAAAAATTCGTGCGAGAGCGTGCCGAGATGTCCCATTGGGTTGGGACTTAACTGCCGCGTACCGCTGATGATAGTAGAATTGCGGTGCTCCATTCCGTCGCCAGCCGCCCACGGGAGATAATCCGCGATAAACGTGTAGGTGCCATAGTCGTAGGGAGCGGGTTCGCCGTAGACGGCAATTTGTTCATTCACGACCAGTGTTCCCATCTCCGCGAATACATCGGCGGCTTTCTCGCTTCCGGTATGATGCAGGGCGATGCGGTATGTATAGTTCTTGCCTCCGTGCATGACCGTCCACTCGCGCAAGGTATACGCGCTCAACTCCGTCGGGCTATCCAAAAAGTACTGAAGATGCGGCGCGGTAAACGTGTTCGGGTCGCCGGTCGGCGCAAGCTGTGTGGCGTATTTCCACGAGTTGACAAATTTCTTGAAGGTGATAGTGACCGGACGCATTTCGAAACCCCGCGCCCACATGAATGTGGCAGGCATATTCATATGCGCGTGCGTGCTGTCGATTCCGGTGTAGGTTCCGTCTGCGTGGTCGCCGAAGAGAGTGTAGGTGATGGTCGCCGTGCCGTCGTGCCCGGTAACGTTCCACTGGTGCGGGTTGGGGCGCGTGACGATGAGCATTTTACCCTTACCGTCCACTGCGCGGACGTTGTACACGTTTTTGGCGAATTCGTGCAGAGCGTAGCGCCCCGGAGAGGTGCGGCTCATGCGCGCTTCGAGCGTCGGCGTGGGAATATCGCGGAACGTAACCGAAATTTCCGCTTCATGATGGACGGCGTTATCGAACGATGCTTTGTATTCGACCGGCTTCTGGGCAAACGCCAACGAACAGCATAACAAGAGAGCGATGAAGACACGTGACATTGAAATCCTCCTAGTTGGGAATCGTGTTCGGCGGGAAGCGTAAAAAATGTAATAAGAATGCGCGCGAGGTGCAAGGGCGTATTTTCATTCTGAGCCTGCCTACCGCCTGCCTGCCGGTAGGCAGGGCAGGCAGGCGTAGCGAAGAATCTCGTGCTTACAATGGGATTCCTCGTCGTCCCGGAATAAAAACACCGGGACTCCTCGGAATGACATCATGTTTTCGGCGGCAGTTGTTTCAAAAAATGCACAAGGCGGAATGTCTCTTTGAATCCGAGCGCCTTATGTGCAGAGAGAGAATGCTCGTTCTCAAGCTCTGCGTCGCTGGCGATTTCCGTTAGCCCGCGCTCGCGTGTCCACCGCTCGCCGGCTTCCACCAATTGCCTACCGATGCCTTTGCCGCGCAGGTCGGGATCCACATACCAACCCTCAATGTAGCCGACGCGCTCGGAGAACGAGCCGTCAACCCGGTCGCGAATGGACATTTCGATGAAGCCGCCGAGCGAACCGTTCTCGCGGGCAAAAACGAACACGGCGTACGCGTCCGGTTTGGCAAGCTGTCCCTGAAGCATCTCGAACTCGTGCATATCATCGCCGCAGTCGGGCCAGAGCGCGCGGCGCATGCGGAGGATTTCAGCACGGTCGGTTTGTTGAAATAGGCGAATGGGCATAACGAAATAAACCTTATTTATTCATCTCTTCTAACTCCTCTACCGTCCGGGGCCAGTCGTCTTTGAGCAAACGGGAGAGCGAGCGGTCGGCTAAGACCTTGCCGTCGGTTTGACAGCGGGGACAATAGTTGCACTCGTTCATTGCATACACAATGCGCTGTATGTTCGTTCCGCACGCGGGGCAAGGCTTATTGAATTTCCCGTGCACCGCCATTTCCTCGTGGAACGCCGTGACTTTTTTCGGAAATCCGCCGCCATTCTGATTGCGGAGGCGTACTGTCCATTCGCTCAAAACAATTTTCGTTGAATCGAATAACCGGCTCATCTCCTCGTCCTTCAACTGCTTGGTTTGTCGCAATGGCGACAACCTTGCGCGATGGAGAATTTCATCCGAATAGGCGTTGCCAATCGCGCTAAAGAGACGTGGGTCGGTGAGCGTGCGTTTGAGCGTGTGATTTTCCCTGAGAAGGGCGGAGCGGAACTGCTCACGCGAGGAATCCATCACCTCCAGCCCGCCTCTATTGAGTGCTTGCAATGCCTGTTCGCCCTTGACGAAATGCAATGCGGCGCGCTTTTTTGTGCCCGCTTCGGTTAGTGTCAGCGTACCGTTGGGAAAATCGAACGCGGCAAGCGCTATTTTTCCCGCGACCTTCGCCCCGCGTGTTTTCCATTGCAGTCGTCCGGCGATCATCAGATGAAGCACGAGAAAATAATCGCCCTCCAATACAAAGACGACCCGCTTGCCGATTCGCCGTACTGCTTTGATTGTCCTGCCGTTCGCCTCGCTCAACGGCGGCTCTACCGTGCGCAGAAGAAAGGGGCTTGCCAGACGGATCTTCTCCAACCGTTGACCGACAATACGGGATTCGAGGCTTTCGATATAGATGGTCAGGTCGGGGAGTTCGGGCATGCCTCAAATATACAACGAGGTTACAAAGATACCAACAAACAAACTAAAGCGAAGGCGTCCCCGCCGAGCCTGCCTACCGCCAGGCGGGCTTATTTCAGCATCTAAAAAATAGACCCCGAAACAAGTTCGGGGTGACATATTTTTTTTTAGAAATTTAGCCGGTAACAATTCGAGACACTGTCATTGTTTTCTCACGTACATTCCGTCAAAGGCGACCGTCCACTGCTTGCCGCCGTCTGTGGATTGCTCCCACAACTGGCGCACGGTTTTATCGGGATTGTTGAAGAATATGAGACGATTTTGAATTCGCTTGCCGTCTTTTTGGATTGATTCTCCCGTGTATTCCATCTTGTTATCATGGTACGTTCCTGATAATTCCAACACGCCCCCTCCCGAACCTACCCAAAACTGCTGCCATTGTTTTGTCGCAGCATTGTAGACATTAAAACTCTTGCCCGTGCCCCCGCCGGCGCCGGTCCAATTCTCAAAGATCACGCAATCCCCAATGATGAGCTGGATGCTGCTCTCGCCGACTTTCACTCCGTTGGGATTTCGCACTTCCCACTCGCCAATCCAGAAATCAAATTGCCGGAACTCCGGCGAATCCTTGCACGGTGTTTTCGGCTGAGCGTAGACTGAGGAAAGCAGAGCGATGCAACACAACATGAAAAGAATACGCTTCATTTGGAAGTCTCCTTAATAATGGTGTGGTCATCGTGAAGCTATGCGATGAAGAGGACTTCCGCAAGCCTTTTTATGAACAATGCCCCCAAAATCCGCCCACCTGCCGCGTTTTGCCTTCGAGTAGG
>DASWKY010000155.1:0-1734 GCA_036396395.1 Bacteroidota bacterium
CGGAGTTCCACGGTCAATATAAAAAACGATGGGTTTTTTGGGTTCGCTCAAGCCTCCCCGCTTGATGGCTTCGGGGTCTTTTGGCTCAAGTCTCCACCGGGAAATGTACCTGCGCGGTTCTGCTCGCTGGCTGTCATAACCATAGTCGTATTGCAACGCGCTGAAAAAGCCGACGCGTGCATCGAATAAGCGCGCGGGCATCGGGTGTTCTGGGAGGCGCACCATTGAGTGGTGCATGGTGAGGGAAATGGTCGAGAGTGAATTATCCACCGGAATTGTCCCGCCCGCGTCGTAGGTGATTGTCGCTTCCGTTTCAATGTTATCCGGGAAGGATTTCGAGTATTCCACGAATGATCGCTTTGAGTCCAGCCTTCGAACGCGCAAACGCTCGCGCTGTGTTTTGCTGAGTCCTAATTCCGTTATGTCGGTGGTAAATAATTCCGTAACGTCGATAACGATACTGGAACTGTCTTTATTGTATGCCTGGATGTCGAATGCGGCAAGGATTGGAGGCAAGTTGGCTTTGCGCACCACCTCTGCGACAGGCAGTGTATCAGCGGCAACAGAAACGAAATAAACGGCTCTGAAGAAAATTTTATCTCCGATTTGTTCCCATTTCACGACCTGTCTATTAATTTCATCGCCCCCGTATCCGAAACCCGATTGCGTTTTTGCCTGCCTGCTCACAAAGAGGAAGTCCGTGTTTACTTCCTTTTTGGGGATCTCAAAGAACAGTTTCTCTTTTATACGATGTGTGATGAAGAGGCCAGAATCGCTTTTTGTCTCCTTGGTGATTATTTCACTATAGGGCTTGATGCCGCCTGCGGGGCGCGGCAGCGTCTGTTGCTGTGTTGGGGCTTGCGACTTGCTCGATGAACAGGCTATGAGAAATAACGCGCCAAAGAGGAGAGTAATAAGATTTTTCAACATGGCAAACCTCTAGATTAATGGGTGAGTTTACAAAAGATTCTTAAACACATACACAGCAAATTCAAACAACATGAATCACTTTCGCAATGAAGCAGGTTTAAGAGAAATCTTCAGTGTTTTTACTTCAAAGGGCTTGAATTTTAGTTTAAATTTTGTTCGAGACGTTTTAAGGTTATTCAGAACTTGCTCCATCAGGTCGCATTCAAACGCTTTGAGAACCGGAAATCCGAATTCAAACGTTGTCTCGCGCTGTTCGCCGTGCGCTTCGTATGCACGTAAAATCAAATCGTCCGAATCCTCTGCTTTCTTGATAGAATCAATAACGATATTCGCATGTGTGCTGGAAACGAGCGGAGATATTCTACGCGCAATCCTCTCGTGAAAGACAAGGACAGGCGTATTCAATTCGCGAGCATGGCGGACGGTAAGACCTTTTCGCCAGTCTCCGGAATGCGGCAACAGTGCATACGTGAATTCATGTTCACCCTGGTCGCTTACTCTGTTATCGGCTAATTTAGAAGGGTCGGTCGGGTGCGCAAAGTGCGGAGAGCGAAGCAAGCTCAAACGCATCGTCGTCTCGTCCGTATCGTATCCATGCTTGCAATCATTAAGAAGGCTAACCCCGCCCTTTGCGTCGGAAAGGTCAGCCCAGCGTTGTGCCGGAACTTCAAATTTTGCCTTGTCTTGCGGCGTCGTGGGCTTTGATGGTCGGGTCACTGCACCATAGGGAATTTCGTACATCGGAAGCCGTGACTTAACCTCGAACGGGAACGATGCTTTGAGCAACGTCTGTTTTTCGAACCA
>DASWKY010000156.1:0-6005 GCA_036396395.1 Bacteroidota bacterium
TTTATCGCCGTCTTCGCGTCGTGGAACATCGAGAAAGCCCTCAAAGGCTACATGGCGATGTTCCTCTTGCTGGATACCGGCATGATGGGCGTATTTGTCGCGCTGGATTTTTTCCTCTTCTACGTGTTCTGGGAAATCATGCTCCTGCCGATGTATTTCCTGATCGGCGTGTGGGGCGGACCGCGCCGCGAGTATGCCGCCATTAAGTTCTTCCTCTATACATTACTCGGCAGTGTTCTTATGCTGTTGGCGATTATAGCGCTCTATTTTAGCGTCATCATTACCGACCCGGCGACGGGCGAACAGATGCACACGTTTAACATGTTAGCGATGATGGACCAGGCGAACTTCGAGCCGGGAACTCTCCTTGCCGGAGCGGGAACGTATTGGCGGTACCTCGCGTACATAGCCCTCTTTATCGGGTTCGCGATCAAAGTGCCGATGTTTCCGTTTCACACATGGTTGCCGGACGCGCACGTGGAAGCCCCGACCGCCATTAGCGTTATTCTTGCCGGCGTATTGCTGAAAATGGGGACCTACGGCATCCTGCGCGTCAATTATGCAATGTTCCCGGAGATTGCGCGTGATACGGCATGGTATCTCGCCATTTTTGCGTTTATTAATATCGTGTACGGCGCACTATGCGCAATGGCGCAGAAAGACTTCAAGAAACTGATTGCCTACTCCAGTGTCAGCCACATGGGCGTGGTATTGCTCGGTATGGCGGCGCTGAATACGCAGGGAATGGTGGGCGCGGTGTTCCAGATGTTCAACCACGGCACTATCACCGCGATGCTCTTCTTGATTGTCGGTGTACTGTACGACCGCTCGCATACGCGCGATCTGGACGCCTTCGGCGGGCTGGCGATTACGATGCCGAAATACACGGGCATTATGACTGTCGCATTTTTCGCCGCGCTCGGCTTGCCCGGCTTAAGCGGGTTTATATCCGAGGCGTTTTCATTCTTAGGCGCGTTCCAGACGTTCCGTACGATTACCATCGCTTCGACGCTCGGCATTGTGCTCACGGCGGCGTATATGCTCTGGACGCTCCAGCGTGTGTTCCTCGGTCAACCCAATGAAAAATGGAAAGACCTTCCGGATATCAATGGCCGCGAACTCTTTATGCTCGTGCCGCTTGCGGTTATCGTCATTGTGCTTGGCATTTATCCCTCGATCATATTGGATTTAATGACAAGCTCGCTGAACCATCTCGTTGATATTGTTACTTCCGACGCGACGATGGCGATTGTGCCATAAATAACACTAACGCGAAGGCGTCCCGCCGAGCGTTGAATAGGATAAAGAATGCCCTCGGCGAGACGCCTTCGGGCTAGATGAATATGATTGATCAACTGATAGCAAATCTTCGCGGCTTCATTCCTGAGACAGCGCTCACGGTAACATTTTGTATTGCGCTTATCTCAGGGCTTGTTGCTCGTCGCCAGGGACACTTTACAGCTATCCTCGCGCTGGTCGGTGTTTTATTAGCTGGGGTGTTCGTGTTTGCCCATATCGACCAATCGCAGGCATTGTTTTCGGGCATGGTGGTCTCCGACCCGTTCTCATCGTATTTTAAATTGCTGATCAGTCTCTGTGCAGTGGTGATTATCCTGTTCTCACAATACTCAGAGGAAGTTCAGCAAACAGCGAAACGTATGAGCGAGTACTACGCTCTGTTGGTGGCGATGACGCTGGGAATGTTCCTGATGGTCGGCGCGACGAACCTGCTGATGATGGTACTCGCGATCGAATTGACAAGCCTCTCCTCGTACATTCTCGCCGGGTATACGAAGGAAGCGCCGGATTCCAGCGAGGCGTCGTTGAAATATATTATCTACGGCGCGTTCTCGACCGGGTTGATGCTCTATGGGATTTCGATTCTCTTCGGATTGACCGGTGCGACGGATATCTTCGGTGTGAACCAGGCGCTCGCCGCGGGACCCGTGAACTATATCGCCCTTCTCATTGCAACCATTCTGATTATTGCGGGATTCGGCTATAAGATTTCGGCTGTGCCGTTTCACTTCTGGACGCCCGACGTCTACGAGGGAGCGCCGGTGACGATTACTGCGTTTCTTTCGGTAGCGTCAAAAGCCGCGGGATTCGCGATGATGATACGATTCTTCAAAGTGTGCTTCATCGATTCCAATGTTGCAGGCTTGCCCGCGGGGATGTGGGCGTCGTTGCAGGGGTTTGAGTGGAATAATCTCGTGGCGATCCTCGCTGTCATGACCATGACGCTCGGCAACCTTGTTGCCATCTGGCAGAATAATCTGAAGCGACTGCTTGCGTATTCCAGCATCGCCCACGCAGGCTACATGCTGATGGGCGTGGTGGTGCTGAGCGACAAGGGCGTCGCCGCTATCCTGATCTATTTTGCGGTCTATTTGTTTATGAACCTCGGCGCATTCTACTGCGTGATGCTCGTTGCGAATAAGCTCGGCAGTGAAGATATCGATTCCTACAAAGGGTTGGGGCACCGCGCACCGTTGCTCGCGACGGCGATGGCGGTCTTTTTCATTTCGCTTGCCGGCTTACCGCCCACAGCCGGCTTTATCGGTAAATTGTATCTCTTTGCGGCATTGTTGGACGCGCAGTGGATCTGGCTTGCCGTTATCGGCGCGTTGAATAGCGTCGTGTCGCTGTATTATTATGTGCGGGTGGTGCGCAATATGTTCTTGCGCGATCCGGAAGGAAGCGCTGAGCCGGTTGTTCTCCCAACGGCGCAGGTAGTCATTCTCCTTGCGCTGGTTATCCCGACTCTTGTACTCGGTTTGTATTTCGGTCCACTCGTTGATTTTGCAAATGCATCGGTTGTGATGTTCGGCCTCCCGTAGCATGACTGATTGACATTCACTTATGAGGGTTTCTATGCGACTTCTTCTTGTTGATGATGAGGATTCGTTTCGTCTTGCCGTGCGGAGTGCGTTAGAGCATGGAGGCGAATATGAGATTACCGACTGCGTGTCCGGCGAGGAAGCGATGGAGTTTCTGAGCGCCGAACGGTTCGACGTCGTGCTCTTGGATTACCGGATGCCGGGCATGTCCGGCTTAAATGTCCTGCAACGGATGCACGAGCAGAAAATGGAAACACCGGTTATTGTGTTGACAGCCGCTGGGTCCGAAACGGTTGCCGTCGAAGCGATGAAGCTGGGCGCATATGACTACATCCGGAAAGAACTCATTGACATTCTCCATCTCCCGATTAGCGTGAACGGGGTGTACGAACGGTACTTATTCCGGAAAGAGAAACAGGAGCGTGAGCGGCAGGAACAAGAACGAAAGAATAAGACTGAATCCACGCACGTCAGTGAAGCCATGGTGAACGCCATTTCTCAAATCATGGGCAATGCTCTGACGATTGTTTCGATGCATCTTCAAGATTTTGAACAACGGTTAAAACCCTCTGTTCTGCCCGAAGACCGGGAGCACTTCACACATTCTTTACGTGAGATTCAGCAGGAGTTTGCCGTTCTTGCTTCTGGTCTTAAATCGATTGTGGAGATCTCCAAGGAAACCGGCCAAGAACAGCCGCTGGCATCCGGTTCTGCTGTCAAGAAAGAAGGAGCACGACAAGCCGATTCGGTCACACGCTGAATTCCACCGTGCTCTGCATCACCGCACGCCAACTCAATTAATATCATGTTGGGTTGTGAAATGTGCGAACGGCCTCCCGTACGGTTTTTCCCCTTTTCACGAACACACTATGATTATACCGCTTCATAATACTGTGTCGTCCGACGCCCGCCTGCATATATTATTGGTGGACGACGAAGTGCATTTTGTGAACGTAGTCGCAAAAGAACTATCGGACACATTGGGGTACGAGACAACGTTCGCATGGAGCGGTGAGGAAGCGATAAGTATGCTTGAAGCGGGGGATACTCACTTCGACATTATTCTTTTGGATTATGACATGAAGGGGATGGATGGGCTTGCCGTTTTGCGCTGGATGGCTGAGCGGCACATCGAAGTGCCGGTTGTGATGCTGACCGGGGCAGGCTCCGAAGAAGTAGCCGTGGAAGCGATGAAGTTAGGAGCATACGACTACTTCCGAAAAGAGCATATGGAACTACCGCACCTGGCGATTGTGATTCAAGCGACACATGAACGCAGGATGTTTCGTGTGGCACGGGCAATCGAGGAAGAACGCCTGTTGGAAACCGGCTTAACGGACGAGGCGACAAAACATATGCGCGACGTCGTGGGCGCGATTTCACACACGATTCACGACTCGTTCTCGAATATCGCGTCCGAATTGCATAACGGCGGAGAGCGCACGCAGAAACTGCCCGAACTGCAGCGCGCTCCAGTACAGTCGGTTTTTCAGGAACTTCAACGCAATGTCGGGGCGCTCGAATCCGGGTTGGAGGGGTTCTTAAAGCTCTACAGGTTGGTATATGCGCATCACGCAGGTCGTGAGGAAATTAAGATGATCCAGCAGGAATTTTTTGAGAAAGTCGACCCGGCGGAAAAAGGGAAGAAGGCATGAGAAACTGCTTTATTTTTTCTTTCGTTTCTGCACCCGTTCATAAATAAGCCGCACACCGTCCAAGACCAGCGACGGCTCCCACGCATCTACTAATTTCGAATGGCGTGTGATAAATTCTGAAAACCCGCCGGTTGCGATCACCCGCGCTGTACGGCCTTCCCGTTTCTTCATTTCCTTCTGTATGCGTTCGACCATGCCTTCCATGGCGTCCAGCGCGCCGTAGAGAATACCGGACTGCATGCTTTCCACCGTATCCGTGCCGATAATTTTTTTCGGGAAGCGCAGTTCCACCTTCGGGAGCTTTGCCGCGCGGCGATGGAGGTCGGCGGCTGACGTTTCTACGCCCGGAGAAATCACCCCCCCGAGATAATCCCCGTTCTTCGCGACAACGTCGTATGTCGTCGCTGTGCCGAAATCAATAATCAATAACGGTCCTTTGTACTTTGCATGTCCCGCGATCGCGTTGCACAGTCTGTCTGCGCCGACCGACGAAGGGTCGTCATAGTGAATCTTGATACCAAGGTCGAGAGCAGAAGAGATGATAAGCGGTTTCATGCGGAAATATTTTTTCGACATCGAGGCAAATATATCCGTCAGGTTAGGAACAACGGAAGAGATTGCCAAGCCGGTGATGCCCTTGGGCTTTATGCCCTTGCCTTCCATGAACAGGAGAATTTGCGAGCCGACTTCGTCTTCCGTGCGCTGGTGGACGCTTGTTGCGCGCCAGTCCAGGAGAAGTTTCGTCTCGCGGTACACACCAAACACCGTGTGCGTATTGCCGATATCGATGGCGAGGAGCATAGGTTATGGTATGACTGTCACATCGCCGGCGTAGACGGTTTCCATGCCGTGCGCTGTATGCAAGATAAGCCCGCCCTCCGGACTTAGTCCGACGGCGGTGCCGCTGACCTTTGTGCCTTCGCGGGCGACATTTGCTGTTTTCCCGAACATAGTACAGCGTTTATTCCACTCATGGAGCACGGAATCGAATCCGGCATTCTGTATGTTCCTATATTGCGCATCCAATTCTTGCAAGACTGCCTGAAGGATTGTCTTCCTGTCGATGTCTTTTCCTGTCGCCTGCCGAAGTGATATTGCTTTTGCCTGTAGTTCTGTATCGAACGTGTGCTGGTTCACATTAATGCCTATACCGATAATAGAGTACGCGATTGTGTCTTGTGAGAAGGAGTTCTCCAAAAGAATGCCGCAACACTTTTTACTTGTGATGAGAAGGTCGTTTGGCCATTTGCATTCAACGGGCAAATGGGTAACGGCTTCGAGGGAGCGGGCAACGGAAACGGCGGCAAAGAACGTGAGCAACCCGGCTTGTTCTTTGCCAATTGACGGGCGGAAAATAGCAGATAACAGGAGATTTTTACCCGGGTCGGAAAGCCACTGCCTACCTAAACGCCCCTTTCCCTCAGTTTGATAATCGGCAAGCACAACGGCGCCTTCTTCCATGTCGGTCTCGGCAAGCGTCTTGGCACAGGTATTGGTCGAGTCGAGAGAA
>DASWKY010000157.1:0-3267 GCA_036396395.1 Bacteroidota bacterium
GAAAACCGCTTCATGAGTTTCAAGAGGGTGATGTGCTCAGAGTGATACATGTCGAAGATGAGCCTGCCGCGGTGTACGCGCAATTAGTGGAAAAAAAAGTATTCCCCGGTATCGCGGCAAAGGTTGTGAAACGTTCGGACGAAGGAATGGAGTTAGAGACGGAGGGAAGGATTGTATTCCTCTCGACTGTCGCGAGTACGAATGTCCGTGCAGTTGCGCTCGA
Source organism: Bacteroidota bacterium (assembly GCA_036396395.1). Taxonomy (GTDB): domain Bacteria; phylum Bacteroidota; class Ignavibacteria; order UBA10030; family UBA10030; genus JAKEEG01. The sequence continues at coordinate 224 of DASWKY010000157.1, forward strand.
CCAACCCGAAATGCTCTCCGCCGCACGCCGGAACCTGCTCTCGTTGCAGAGCGGTGAAACGGGAAAGGTGCTTGGCATTTCCGGCACGTGCCGCGGTGCGCAACGGCGGCGGCTCTTGGATCTCGGCATCGTGCCCGGAACAAATGTGGCAGTCGAGATGGCAAGCGCTGCCGGCGACCCGATTGCATACAATATTCGCGGCGCAATGATTGCTCTGCGCAAACAGCAAGCGGAAATGATTTTCATCGAATAAAGAACCGTATGAGAAATATCCCCGAACAATGTGAAGTATGTCCCGTCAACAAGGACGCGCGCCTAGTGCGCCTTGGGGCGAGTTTCGCGAATTCAGATGTGATCATCGCGTTAGCCGGCAACCCCAACGTCGGAAAGAGCACGGTGTTTAATGCTCTCACGGGACTTCGCCAGCATACCGGGAACTGGCCCGGAAAAACAGTTGTCCGAGCGGAAGGAGCGTTCTCGTTCAGTGGGAAACGGTATAAAGTCGTCGACCTGCCCGGAACGTACTCGTTGCTCTCCACAAGCACGGACGAGGAAATTGCGCGAGACTTTATTCTCTTCGGACAGCCCGACGTCACGGTGATAGTCGTTGATGCGACGAGACTGGAGCGTAATATGAATTTGGTTCTTCAAATACTGCAAATTACGAACCGGGCGGTTGTGTGTCTCAATCTCGTTGACGAAGCAGAACGGCACGGCATACGTATTGACGACAGACAACTCATGAGAGAGTTAGGAGTTCCCGTCGTGCCGGTTGTTGCGCGTTCGGGCAAAGGCATCCCGGAACTCTTGCGGCACATCGCAGACGTTGCGTCGGGCGCATTTGTCTGCCGCCCCAAGCGAGAATGGACGGAAACCGGAAGTTTGAAAAAAGCGGTCGGCGTCCTTGCGGAAAAAATCGGCACAGAATTTCCCGGCTTGCCGAACATTCGGTGGGTGGCATTGCGTTTGTTGGAGGGAGACCAGCGAATCATTGACGCCATTCGGTCGGGTGAATTAGCGACGCTCGCAGAGCGGCAAGTACAGAACGGAAGGGAGGAGAAAGAGTATGTCGTCCAGTCGTGAGCAGATTCTTCGCACAGCGGACACGTTGCGGTGGGAGTTGGGGGAACGATTTCACGATACAACCGTCGAGGTGTTGTACGGCGAAGCGGCGCGGATTGCCGGGAACGCCGTGACAATGCCGGGCGCAAAGCCCCGGTTGAATTTCGAAAAAATGCTTGACCGTCTTGCGACCAATCGCTGGACGGGTTTTCCATTCATGTTTCTCATCCTCGCGGCAGTGTTTTGGATAACAATCGAAGGCGCGAATGTTCCTTCTGCTTTATTGGCAAATCTCCTGCTGGACACGCTGTATCCAGCATTGAAGTCGTTGGGGGAAGGCGTCGGTCTTCCGTGGTGGCTGAATGGTCTCTTGTTTGACGGAATATATCTTTCCATTGCCTGGGTAGTGAGCGTCATGCTCCCGCCTATGGCGATCTTCTTTCCGCTGTTCACACTCGCGGAAGATTTCGGCTATCTCCCGCGCGTCGCATTTAATTTGGACAGCCTCTTTCGGAAGGCGGGAGCGCACGGAAAACAAGCACTCACCATGGCGATGGGGTATGGCTGTAACGCCGCCGCCATTGTTTCAACGCGCATCATTGATAGTCCGCGCGAGCGTTTGATTGCGATTCTGACGAATAATTTTGCTATTTGCAACGGCAGATGGCCTACGCTTATTCTTATTGCGACGATCTTCATCGGCTCGCTTGCGCCCGCGCACCTTTCGGGTGTTGTGTCGTCTCTTGCCGTTGTCGCGGTTGTGCTGATCGGGATCTTTTTTACGTTTTTAGTTTCATGGGGACTTTCGAAAACAGTGCTCAAAGGCGAAGCCTCGTTCTTTAGTCTCGAACTTCCCCCGTATCGCCCGCCGAGGATTTGGCAAACGCTCTACACCTCGATGATTGACCGAACGCTTATCGTTCTCTGGCGTGCGGTCATGTGGGCTGTGCCCGCAGGAGCGGTCATTTGGCTGGTGTCGAACATCCACGCCGGCGGAATCAGTATCGCCGAGCATGTCGTCAGCGCGCTTGACCCTCTTGGGATTGTGATCGGACTCAACGGCGTTATCCTTCTCGCGTATATCATCGCCATACCGGCGAACGAGATTGTGATTCCGACAGTATTGATGTTGACGGTTCTGGTGACAAAAATTGCCGGAGTCGGCAGTGGGGCGGGCGTCATGTTCGAACTTGATTCCGAACTTGCGACCGCCGAAGTGTTGCGCGCCGGGGGCTGGACGCTTCTCACCGGAGTGAACTTGATGCTCTTCAGCCTGCTTCATAACCCTTGTTCGACAACGCTCTATACGATTTACAAAGAAACCGGCAGTGCAAAATGGACTACGCTTTCGGCAGTCATTCCGCTCGCGATTGCGTTCATCGTGTGCTTTCTCGTCGCGGTCTGTTCGTCGGCGATCGGTTTGGCATAATGGTTAAGAATTCTGGAGAATATATTATGAATCTCAGAACACCGTTTGCATACGTGCTGTGTATGTTTCTTGCGTCACTCATTGTTGGATGCGATGCGCTCTTAACTGAAGCGCCGGAGCCGGGCGAGTCGTTCGACGAACCGATGGAAGGCTTAACGAAGCAACAACTCGCCGCTTTCTCGCGCGGCGACGAAGGCTTCGGAAAAATCTTTTCGGTCAAGGAAGGTCTTGGTCCTATTTTTAACCAGCCTGCGTGCGAAAGCTGTCACCCGCGCGACGGCAAAGGCAACCCGCGCACGAACCTGATTCGCTTCGGGCGCTACGAGAACGGGGTCTTCGATTTGCTTCTCGACGCGGGCGGTCCTCAGTTACAGGATCGAAGCATCCCCGGCGTACCGCCGGAGACATTGCCCGCGCATGCGAACGCTGTCTCACACCGGAGCGGTCCGGTCGCATTCGGCTTGGGACTCATCGAAGCAATCCCCGACGCGGAAATTCTTCAACGAGAAGACCCGAACGATGCTGACGGCGACGGGATTTCCGGACGCGTGAA
>DASWKY010000158.1:0-3247 GCA_036396395.1 Bacteroidota bacterium
AAAAACAAATTCCGAATTTAAGGAAATTCTTGAGGACGAAAAATTCTCAGCACTAAATGAATCTATTAAGGCCTTGGTAAGTGAATTCGTCGGGGACGAGAATAAAAGAAGAATGATTCATAAAAAAACAAAAGAACTGAACAGACCCGCATTAATTGATGTATTAGGAGCAATGTTGAAAAAGTATAATATTAACTGGGTAGATCTATATCCTCCTGAGAAAGATTTAAGATCATTGATCAATACGCGAAATACATTGTTCCATTCCTCTCAAGAAATTAATTCTGATGGATTAGTTAATGAAATGTACAGAGTGCAAGCTTTGGTGGAGAGAATAATTTTATCTTTGCTTGGCTGGCGTGATTTTTCGAAATCCCCGGAAAGTTTTATCAAAAGTTTCATTACAAGAGCAAATTAATAACCAAACTTTATGCTCACCGTCGAGAACGTCTCCGAGTAACAATTTTCGTTTTTATGTCCCCCTCCCCGAGGGGGAAGTCCGCCGCAGGCGGACAGGGGGAGGTGTTTAAGCGTGGAAAAAGCCACCAAAGAAAATCATTACCTTTACAACAAAAAGCTTCGGCCGCTGGGAAAAGCTTTGCGAGGGAACATGACAAAAGCCGAAGCCTGTCTTTGGAAATATGTTCTGAGAGCGGGACTATTAAAGGGCTATACATTTAACAGACAACGAGCAATCAAAAATTATATCGTAGATTTTTTCTGTAAGAAATTACATCTTGTTATTGAAGTAGATGGCATCACACATGATAGTGAAGCGGTACAGAGAAAAGACAATGATAAAGAGCGGGAATTAACCGACGCTGGTTTCACGGTCATACGGTTTACGGATGACGAGGTGCTTAACAATATTGATGGGTAAGGCAATTACTTGAAGATCATATAGAGGTGTTCGAGAAAAAATTGAAACGCCTCCCCCTTTACTTCCCCCTCTCCCGAAGGGATCCTCCGTAGGAGTCCTACGGACCTTTGGGAGGTGAGGGGGACAAAAAAGAAAGAGGGTGTACGATTGTCTGAAAACCATCACCAAAATATTTAAGATGATGAGCGAAAGATGCCAGTGGAGAACGTGTAGACAAGTTTGTGAATAACTTTTAGCATCGTTTTTTTTCTACAGCGGTTGCGCCTCATTGTTCCCTTCCGTATTTTGAATTATACTTTTCTGAAACATTCCCATGGCAGAACCGAGAAAAATATTAGGTCTGGTTGAATCGTCGTCCACAGAGGGGCGCGTACCGCCGCAAGCCGTCGACGTCGAGATGGCTGTGCTCGGCGCGATGCTGTTGGAGAAAGACGCGATCGCGAAAGTGCTGGCGGTCTTGGATGATTCCGCGTTCTACAAACCCGGACACCAGAGCATTTTCAGGGCGATGGTGGCGTTGTTTGAACGCAGTGAGCCGGTGGATCTCATCACGCTGATTGACGAACTGAAGCGGCGCGGTGAGTTGGAGAAAATCGGCGGCGAGTATTATCTCTCCGAGTTGACGGCGAATGTTACCAGCGCGGCGAACGTGGAATACCACGCGCATATCGTGCTGGAAAAGGCTCTCATGCGTCAACTGATTGCCTCGTCTTCCGCCGTCATTGGGCGCGCATTCACGGAAACTGAAGACGCTCTTGAATTGTTAGATGAGGCAGAGCAAAGTATCTTCCAGATCTCCGAACAGCGGATGAAGAAGAACTTTGTCTCGATGAGCAGTGCGGTCACCGCCACGATGGAAATGTTAGAGAGCATCCACGGCAAGCATAGCGGAGTGACCGGCGTGCCGTCCGTGTTTACGGAATTGGATTCGCTTACGGGTGGATTCCAGAAGTCGGATTTGATCATCGTCGCGGGCAGGCCGTCCCAGGGCAAGACGGCGCTCGTATTATCGCTCTCCCGCAACGCATCGGTCATCCACGATGTTCCGATTGGGTTTTTCAGCCTTGAAATGTCCGTCAAACAGTTGGTACTGCGGCTCATCTGCGCGCAAGCGAAAGTTGATGCGCACGCCGTCCGTACCGGGCGCTTGCCGGAAGACGAATGGAAGAAGCTCAGCATGACCGTTGGCAAGCTCTACAAAGCCAAAATCTTCATTGACGATACGCCCGCCCTCACGGTGCTGGAATTACGCGCGAAAGCGCGGCGGCTGAAAGCAGAGCATAATGTCGGCATGATCGTCGTCGACTACCTGCAACTGATGCAGGGACCCAAGAACGCGCAAAGCCGCGAGCAGGAAATCTCGCAGATTTCCCGTTCGCTCAAGGCGCTGGCGAAAGAACTCGACATTCCAGTGATTGCGCTCTCGCAATTGAACCGCGCCGTGGAAACCCGCGGCGATAAGCGCCCGGTGCTGGCGGATTTACGCGAATCCGGCGCGATCGAGCAGGACGCGGACGTGGTGATTTTCGTCCACCGTCCGGAAATGTACGGTATCGAAAAAGACGAGAACGGCGAACCGACCGAAGGCGTCGCGGAAATCATCGTCGGCAAACAGCGTAACGGTCCCACCGGCACGGTGAAGCTCTCGTTCGTGAAACGCTACGCGCAGTTTGAAAACCTCGCGCGTTTCCGCGAAGCGCCCACATTGCCGATGGGTCCGGCAGAGGATCCGGCGTTTTGAGGAGAGCTATATAATCCCGCGCGTTCCTCTCCAAGCCTGAGACACTGAGGGGGATAGAATTCGAGAGAGAATGAATCGAACCCATACGAAATGCTTCTTCACACTTCTCCTATTTTTTCTCTGCGTTCGCGTTGTTTCCGCGCAGGAGCTTCCGTGGTCGTTCAGCGTTTCCGGCGGCTGGGCGTACTTGAGCCTCAATCAAGTTGACGAAGACAACAGGCTCGACGTCGAAGGCTGGCACCGGCAGGGTGTGTTCATTGACCCGCTGGGGTCGGTAAAGTCCGCGCTCATGCTGACGGCGAAGGGGACGTACCGCGTAGACCGCGACTATGTGCTTTCGCTCACTGTCGCTCACGCACAACGCGAAGTCAGTTCTTCGTACAGCGGATTCGACGCGTCGCTCGACCTCACGCGCTCCATCGGTTTTACGGATGCGCTGGTTGGTATTTACTTGTATTCTCCCTTTTTCCCTCTTAATGCGGAAGTGAACGCCGGTGGCGAGGCAGGTATGATGTTCGCCAGAGCGGAAGCCGAAGCGTACGGCACGCGCACGGAGAAGGTCGCCGATACCACGCAAACAAGTATCATCGTGGATTCCAAAGGGACCTACCGCATCAATAAACTGG
>DASWKY010000159.1:0-2325 GCA_036396395.1 Bacteroidota bacterium
GAAAATCTATTGCGAGTACGCCGCGCGAAGGAGATGCTTTTTTGATTTCCGCGATCACGGCAAGACGCTCACCGCACAGTGCCTCGCGAAACGGACGGACTGGCGGAGCGACGCTCAAACGCTGTTTCAGTTCGTCAAGCGGCAGTGCAACGCGAGCCTCACCGACTTCAATCCGTTTGTGGTCCAATATGTTCTGTAAGACATTCACAAAGTTTGTTCATCCCGTCACTCGGAGCGTGCTACTCGTTTATATTTTATTTGTTTCAGGCGACGTCCGCGTTTATTGGCAATGGTAAACGACATATTGCCGTATTGGATTTCTTCGTTCAATTCCGGCAAACGCCCAGTCACTTTTTGCAAGAATCCCGCAAGCGTCTCGTAATCCGCGGTTTCAGGCACAGTTGTATTGAATTGCTCATTAAAATCGTGGATGCTGATGTTGGCATCGACGACTGTGGTGCCGTCGCTGGTCACTTCCGAGGATTTTTGCTCTTCGTCATACTCATCGTGAATTTCTCCGACAATTTCCTCAATAATATCCTCCATCGTCACCAAGCCTTCAGTGCCGCCGAACTCGTCAACGACAATTCCCATGTGAATTTTCTGATGCTGAAATTCGCGCAGGAGATTGCTGATTTGTTTCGACTCCGGTACAAAATGCGCAGGCCTGATGAGGTCATGGAGCACAATGATACCGCGGTGTTCGATCATGCTGAGCAAGTCTTTACTGTACACAATACCGATAATGTGGTCGATGGTTCCTTTATACACAGGCAAACGCGAATATCCCTGGTCGATCACCTTGCGGAGCAAATCCTCTTGCGGCGTGTCGATATCAAGCGCAACGATATCGGGGCGCGGCACCATGATTTCCTTCACTGTGGTATCGGTGAATTCAAAAATGCTTTTGATCAGCTCATGCTCGGTTTTATCGAGCGCGCCGCTTTGCGAGCCGGCTTCGAGGACTTGTTTCAGCTCGTCTTCCGATAGCTGTGCCTGAAGCAAGCCGCCTTTGATCAACAAATCTTTAATAAATTGACGTAGAGGTTTCAAGTAGTTTTTTTTCTTAGCTGTTTGAAGCATCAACCCAATCCTTCAGTTTCCGTTTCGCCGCACCCGAATCCACTGTTTCTACGGCGAGAGAAACGCCCTCTCGAAGCGAAGCCGCTTTCCCAGCGACGAATAACGCCGCGCCGGAATTCAGTAACGCAATATCCCGAGTTGCTCCGTCTTTGCCTTCAAGAATGCGGCGAACGATGGCGGCATTCTGCTCAGGGTCTCCGCCTTTCAGATTCTCAACAGTTACTTTTTTGAACCCGAGCTGGTCGGCATGAACTTCGTAGGTGTTCACCGAGCCGTTCTTGAGTTCACTTATTTTTGTCCAGCCTGCCGTAGAGAGTTCGTCGAAACCGCCCTCTCCATGCACCACGAGAGCGTGGTGCGAGCCGAGTTCTTTCAATACGCCCGCGAGTGTTTCCGTGAGCGCAGGGTGAAACACGCCCAGCACCTGCCGCTGAGCGCCCGCAGGATTCGTCAACGGACCCAAAATATTGAACAACGTACGGATGCTTAATTCCCGGCGCACGTTTGCGGCATACTTCATTGCGCCGTGCATCAACGGCGCAAAGAGAAATGTTATGCCGGTCTCATCAAGTATGTTCGAAGATTTCTCGGGCGTCACATCAAGGTTGATCCCAAGCGCTTTCAGCACGTCGGCGCTTCCGCAACGACTGGAAACGGCGCGGTTGCCATGCTTCGCCACCGCCGCCCCGCCCGCACTCGCAATAATGGCGGCTGTCGTGGAAATATTAAACGTGCCGGACGCGTCTCCGCCCGTTCCGCACGTATCAATTACATTCTTATGCTTCGTCGAAATCCGCACAGCTTTCTCGCGCATCACATTCGCGCATCCGGCTATTTCCTCGACAGTCTCGCCTTTCAGCCGCAATCCCATTAAGAACGCGGCAATCTGCGCGTCCGTCGCCTCGCCGGACATAATTTCGCTCATCGCGCTGTACGCTTCAGCCTGTGTGAGGTCCTGCTTATTCGATAGCTGTATGATGACTTCTTTGAGCATAGCCTTCTACGGGAGATTCTTCTTTTAATAAAATACTTGTTCCAAAAACAATCCTTGGGCGGGCGCCGCCATCCCAGCGGCACGCCGGTCTTTTGCGGCAATAATTTCCTGAAACTGCTCGACGCTCGTATACCCGCGCCCGACATCTACTATTGTCCCGACCAACGCACGAACCATACCGTGTAAGAACCTGTTCGCAGTAATGTGAAATTCTAACTTCGAATCAACTTCTTTCCACTCAGCCGAGC
>DASWKY010000160.1:0-3738 GCA_036396395.1 Bacteroidota bacterium
TGAAAATGCCCAAGGTGGACGGGCTGGAAGTTCTCCGCACGATCAAAGCCGACAAAGACCTCAGTGTCGTACCGGTTGTCGTCCTCACGTCCTCACGCGAGGAACTCGATGTGGTCACAAGCTATAAGCTTGGCGTCAACGCTTATGTCGTGAAGCCGGTCAATTTTCAGGAATTTATTCATGCTGTAAAGCAGTTGGGGGTATTTTGGGCGCTCATTAATGAGCCGCCGCCTGGGAGCGCCAAGACACAGTAACACGTTTCATTCAGTACGTGTGTTTTCTTGGGGGAAACTCATGACGAAACAGCAGTTGCGTATTCTTAATTTAGAAGACAGCCCATACGATTCTGAACTCATTCAACAAATCCTCACCGACGACGGGATCGAGTGCAGTATTACCCGCGTCGAAACACGCGAGGCATTCCTCGATGCGCTCCACAAAGGACAGATTGACCTTATCCTTTCCGATTATAATCTGCCGACGTTCGATGGGCTGACAGCCCTCTCGTTGGCGCAGGAAATCGTTCCACGCGTTCCGATGATCTACGTTTCCGGTACTATCGGTGAGGAGCGCGCGATCGACGCGCTCAAGCGAGGCGCGGTAGACTATGTTTTAAAAGACCGTATCGCCCGGCTCCCCTCTGTCGTCCGTCGCGCTCTGCGCGAACAGGATGAGCGCGAGAAACAGCGGCTCAATGAAGATCAACTCCGACTACAAGCGACGCTCCTCGACATCGACCCGAATGCCATTATCGTTATGGATGTGACGGGTCTCATTCAATTTTGGAGTAAGGGCGCCGAGCGGCTGTACGGCTATCCCCATGAACAAATCATCGGCAAGCGAACGGCGGAGTTAAGTATCAAGGAAATTCCCGTCCAGATGGACGAAGCCCTGCAGGGCGTCCTCAAAAACGGCAGATGGGAGGGCGAGTGGACGCACATCATGCAGGACAACCACGAGCTTATTGTCTATAGCCGGTGGATGCTCGTACGGGACGACGAAGGAAATCCAAAATCAATCTACGTCGTCGATACCGATATTACTGAAAAGAAGCGCTTAGAAGCGCAATTCCTGCGCTCACAACGCATGGAAAGCATCGGCACATTGGCGGGCGGGATTGCCCATGATTTGAACAATGTGTTGGGTCCCATTATGATCGCCATTCAACTCCTCCGTAAAAAATTACCATTGGAAGAGGATCAAAAACTTCTCAACATGCTGGAAACAGTAACCAAACGCGGGGCGGATATGGTGAAGCATATCCTCACGTTTGCCCGTGGAGTGGAGAGAAAGAAAATCGACATCCAGCCGAAGCACATGGTGCAGGAAATTGAGCAAATGGTGCGCGAGACGTTTCCCAAGAACATCGATTTTCAGCTGAAGATCGCAACCGAGCCGTGGAATATCACCGGCGACCCGACACAACTGAACCAGGTGTTGCTGAATCTCTGCGTCAACGCCCGCGACGCGATGCCCACAGGCGGCGTCCTCACCATCACCATTGATAATGCCGTAATGGACGAGCATACCGCCCGTTTCCACACGGACGCCAAAGCAGGACCGCATGTCGTGTTCATCGTCGGCGATTCAGGCATCGGCGTCCCCCAACACTTGCTGGAAAAAATCTTCGAGCCATTTTATACGACCAAAGGTCCCGGCAAAGGAACAGGTTTGGGTCTTTCCACGTCGTACGGCATCGTCCGCAGTCATGGCGGGTTCATGACCGTGTATAGTGAAGTCGGCAAGGGAACGCAATTCAAAGTCTATCTGCCCGCCGTGCCCTCAACGGCGACAAAACAGGCAGAAAGCGCATACCTCGACCTCCCCATGGGCGACGGGGAAACAATTCTGCTGATTGACGATGAAACGAGCATACTCGAAATCACGAAGTCCATGCTCGAATCATTTAACTACAAAGTACTCATAGCGTCAGACGGCGCGGAAGGTGTGGTCGTCACGGCGAAGAACGCGGCTGAAATCGGCGCTATCGTCTGCGATATGAACATGCCTTTGATGGACGGCATGGCGACTATACGCGCGATACGAAAAATCCTCCCCACGGTGACCATCATTGCTGCAAGCGGATTCATCCGGCACGAGCAGGTTATTGAACTCGAGTCTGGCGAGCACGTGACCTTCCTCCAAAAACCCTACCCGGCAGAAAAACTGCTGAATTTGCTGGCGGAGATATTTAAGAAGTAGCTCTGGGTAAGGCAATCTTTCCAACCCGACGTAGGGCACTATCTTCTTCGAAGAAGTGTTACAGATTACATACCAGATACTTCTGAAAAACTTATTTACGTACAGGTAGCCGCAACCTTTAGGTTGCGTTTTTTCCAATAAATTCGCAGGCTTAAGCCTGCGGCTACCAAATTATTTAGAATTTTTCAGAAGCCTGTACCATGAAGTCCACATCTCTCCATACATATCTGCTTACCCTTGTTGTCGTGTTTGCCGGCTGTGATACGCTACCGGAGGAACCCGAAGCATCCCGCTCGCAGTATAAGATCTCGGCGTTCACCGGCTTGTGGTTTGAGGCAAGCATTGACATCCTCAACACACGCGAGAACCAACGGCAAACCGTCGCACAGGGGTTGACCATCTATGATTCGTCTCTCACATGGTCGCCGGACGGGACTCAACTTGCGTTTGAGTCGGAGAAAAAACTGTTTGCCGTTAATACCGACGGGACGCAACTGCGGCAACTGACGAACTCGAATACATACGAAACGTACCCTTCGTGGTCGCCGAACGGAGTGTATATCGCATTCCTTGCTTTTGAGCAAGGTGGATGGAAACTGTACAGCATGGAAGAATCCGGGCTGAATAGGAAACTCCTCTCTCCCCTGCCCGCGCTCAAAAGCCCGCCTGCATGGTCGCCATCCGGAAACAATTTAGCGTTTGCTACCGAACAGGGAATTTATATCTTATATCCCAATGGGTCGGTCGCGGCTAGGCTCACGGACGACAGCACCGACGCCCTCCCGGTGTGGTCGCCGAATGGAGTACGGCTTCTGTTTCGCTCGGAGCGCGATGGCAATAAGGAAATTTACGTTATTCGCTATGACGGCACGGGCTTGCTGAATCTTTCACAGCACCCCAGAGAAGACGACGAGCCGGCATGGTCTTCCACAGGAGAAGAGATTGTGTTTACTTCGCGGCGCGATGAGGTAATCCTGAACGAAGAAGGTGGCTACCATTTCCGCAGTGAGTTGTACGCAAGCTCCTCCGACTCAAGCGAAGTGCGGAGACTGACGAACCGGACAACTGTCTCCTCTCCTTCGTTTGAACCACAAGGTATGCGGGTTGCAATCAGCGGTGTAACGATACTCTATCTTGAGAGTTCAGACGTGTTCTTGTTTCTCGGGTCGGGGCACTCGCCCAAATGGTCGCCCGTGCCGTTGGAGTGAAAGACTAAAAAAAGGGGTTATTTGCTACTAACACGTATAGCCATATTCGCCTTCGCGCTTTCAGTCTCCCACTCCCTCGGTTGCGACGATACGATCAACCCTTCCGCGGCATTTATCCCGCGCATGGCGGTGTACTCCGTTCTCACAACCCAAAGCGATACGCAGTTTGTGCGGGTTTACGCGAGCTATAATCCCGACGATAACAATCCTGAGAACAACCCCGATGAACTTTCTGTCACGGACGCTACCGTTACCATAACCGACGGTTCGACTACATACACATTCCGCGACACTACCATTGCAAGGCCCGATACGAGCAGGTATAAAA
>DASWKY010000161.1:0-2498 GCA_036396395.1 Bacteroidota bacterium
CAACAGAGTGGTGAGGACGATACAATATGAAACCGCTATACGAAGAAGGGACATGAACATCAGGGTTGGAGTTTCGTTGCCACGTTTAATTCAGCCGTTCCTTGCAGTGCCTTGCGATTCTTGGGGTCGAGTTCTAAGGCTTTCTCGAAAAACTCTCGCGCGCGCTGGTAGTCGCCGCGCTTCAATAAGAGTGAGCCGAAGTTCGCCACCGCATCGGTCAGGTGCGGATTGAGCTCGAGCGCTTTGCGGAGATACTGCTCCGCTTCATCCAACTGCTGAAGCGCGATCAGTACCTCGCCGCACAATTGCCATGCGGCGGGTTCTTTGGGGTCCATTTCGATAGCGGTGACTAATTCCTCGTACGCGTTGCGCCAGTCGTACAGCCGCATGAACGCAACGCCCAGAAGGTAATGCCCTATCCAGCTGTATGTGTCGTTCTTGACGCCGGTCTGCAAAACGCCGACCGCTTCGGCTACCGCGCCGCGCCGCAGGAGCAGTTCGCCGATGGATTCGTTGATTTTCGGGAAATGCTGGTCGAGCCGCTGTACCTTCCGGAAAAAATCTTCCGCGAGCCGGAAATTATTCCGGTGGAACGCGATCAGCCCCAGATTGAAATTCAGGTGCGTCCGCATACGCGCGGGGAGCAGTTTCTCCTCGGTTTGGAGTACGTTGTAGTACGAGAGCGCGTTATCGTAGTGTTGGCGCTTGAGGTTGAGATTGCCGAGGAGGAAGGTGATCTCGTAGCGGTCGCGGCTGTACTGCCGCGCTTCGAGCAACGCGTGCTCGGCGGCGTCTAATTGCTTCATCTCCGCGTAGACTTCCGCCAATTCGATCCATGCCACTTCGAGAGTCGGCATTTCTTGCGTAATGCGGCGGTAGAGTTGGACGGCGTGCAGGCGCTTGCCGCCTTCGACAAGCGACCGCGCCTGTTCTAACAGAGTAGCGAGTGTGGGTTCGTCTATCATGAGACAATAAAATACGGAGGGAGCGGATGAATTGCAAATCTATTTATGGAGACGTTGCTTGCAATGTCTCACTGACTTGCCGAGACGCAGCAGGCTACGTCTCTACGGCATCCATATCAAAAATCCCGTTTCAACGACTTTAGCCCTATGACAAACGCGAACATTGCGAGCATCGCCGAAAACGCGTACATCAGAATACCGGGAATGATAATCGAGCGGTTGTCGAATGCCGTGAAAATAAAGAGCGATTCGAAATAGCTCGTGAGGGGAAGAATGACCACGACGACCATCGTGAACAGGAACAGCAAGGAAATCAGGAACGTGAGCGTTGCGCCTTGCGACGAGGAGACGCGGATCGGGTTCTTCTCTATGAAGTTTGCAAAGTAACCGCCGAAGCCTAAGTTCAGCGCCGCCATCGCGAGCGAGAGCCAGAACGCGCTGAAGACGCCGAAATACATCAACAGGGGCCTGCGCTCGAACATCCGTACAAACGGTAAATTCGAGAAAATTGCTACCGCAAGCGCCAGCAACAGAATAAAGAGAAAGGCAATCATGAATTTCGTGTAATATACCTTCCGGACATGAATCGGAGAACTGAGCAAGGACCAGAACGGCATGCCCTCAAGGCTGATCATCGGAAAGACAAACCGCAGGGCGAGCGAGCCGGAAAGGAATCCCCCGAACGCATAGAGCACAAGGTAGGTTAATGTCTGGATGTCCGCGACGCGCAATGTCAAGTCCATGCTCCGCAAGCTTGACACAAACAGCGTCACCAGTACCAGCATGACAGTTAAATGAATCCACTGGCTGGGTTCGCGGAAGAATTGGAAAAATTCTTTTTTCAACAATACTTCAAGCTGGGAAGGAAGCCATGAGGTTTTGCGGAAATCGAACAGCCGCGGCTTCCGGTATGTTTGCGGTGAATTGCTCGTCACCTGAAACTGGAACCGCACCACCCAACTCCGGAAATAGAACCGGTGCGCAACGAGCAAGCATACCGTAAACGCGGCAGCGCTGACTCCCAATAAGAGCGCGGCAAACGGCAACGCGCCCGCCACGTCTCCCCGCGCCGTATTAAAGAGAAACTCCGAGACCCAGTGATTGGGCAGATAGACAAGCAAGCCGGGGTCGAGACTCATCATGTACTGGTCGACGTTCGGGTAATACCGGTTGACGCGGGAAACGAGACGAATGGGGTTTGAAAATCGGAAGAACGCAATGACGATAAAAAAATACGAGGTGCCGAGCGCCACCATCACCTTGCGGAATCCCCACCGGCTGGCGACCTTCATCAACGCCATCAGCAATAAGACCGCAAGACACGCCGAGAGGAACATGAACGGTATCAACACGCCGACAAGCACGCCCGCCTGCCAGTACCAGGGGTAGCCAAAGTACGAGCCGTACCCCAACAACACCGCGAACGCCACAAGAAAGAGCGTGGTGGAGCTATACAAAAAATTATCGAGAAATTTAAGGACGAAGATCTGCGTGTAGGATACCGGCTTGGTCAGCAGATACTCGACCTCTGTC
>DASWKY010000162.1:0-2563 GCA_036396395.1 Bacteroidota bacterium
GGCATTCCCCTGCTGATGTGGTGAACAAAACGAAAACTTCCGATATCGGCTTAATGGGTTCGGTGATGGACTATCCGGCAATTAATTATGCCGCCGATAAAAACAATCAGGGCGAGTATTACTCAACGGTTCCGGGACCGTACGACCGGTGGGCAATTGAATACGGCTATTCTCCCGCTGTGGAAGGCGAGGCAGCGGAGCGCGAGCGGCTTTCCAAGATTCTTCTCCGTTCCACCGAGCCGGCATTGATCTTTGGTAATGATGCCGACGACATGCGGGCGCCGGGAAAAGCGATTGACCCGCGAGTGATGCTGTACGACCTGAGCAACGACCCGGTGGGATATGCCGCAGAACGCTTGAAACTAGTGAATACGACCATGCAGAAGCTGAGAGAGAAATACAATAAACCGGCACAATCGTTCCATGCGCTTCGGAATGCCTACTTAATTCTCACCTCGGAAATCGCAAACCAGATGAACGTCGTTTCCCGTCAAATCGGAGGAGTGTACGTTGACCGTGCATTCGTGGGCCAACCCGGCGCTACCAAGCCGTTTACTCCTGTAGCAAAAGCCGAACAACAGAGAGCTATGAAGGTGCTTGCGACACACCTGTTTGGAGTCGACGCGTTTCGCGAACCCGCAGGGCTTTTCGACTACTTACAGCAACAACGGCGCGGTTTTAATTTCTTTACCGCCGGGGAAGACCCGAGGATTCACAGCCGTGTGTTAGCAATACAAAGAGGCGTATTGAATCATCTCTTGCACCAAAATGTGTTGACACGCATTGTCGATTCCCGCCTCTATGGCAACCAGTACTCATTGGGTGATTTTATGGCGGACTTGACGGACGCGATATTTAGGGACGACGCAAAAACGAATGTGAATACGTTCCGGCAGAATTTGCAACTGGAATACGTCACGAAACTCGCCGGCATCGTCAACCCCGAGGGGACGTCCCAGTATGGATATACGTCGCAATCAATGGCTCTGTACCATTTGAAAGCCGTACAAAGGCTCTTACAGGGCAAGACAGGGACCAACGCCGAGACCACGGCGCACACACAACATATTCTCTTTGCTATTCAAAAGGCGTTGGACACCAAATAGGTAAAGTTTCTGAACATTCGGTAGGACAGCTTGCCTGTCCTACCGGGTGTGTATCTCCTTCGGTAGTTTCGCGAAGGAAGGGCAATGATTATTGATAACCGACACTGGGGTGAAGAACCCAGTGTTGGTTTTTTCTTTTCAGCACGCAATTTGGAAGCGCTAAGTGTCAGACTTCTTTCAAAACGAACCCCGTCAAAAAAAATCGGCACCAGCCGCTAACGCTCCGCTCGCTGAACGGGTGCGCCCTGCGACGCTGGATGAGTTCGTCGGCCAACAGCATCTGGTCGGCACTGACAAGCCCCTGCGTGTGATGATTGAGAGCGACCAGGTGTCTTCGATGATTTTTTGGGGTCCGCCGGGTGTCGGTAAAACAACGCTCGCGCGGCTTGTGGCTCAGCATACAAAAGCGGAATTCCACCAGCTCAGCGCCGTTGAATCCGGCGTAAAAGACGTGCGAGAAGTGCTTGCCAGGGCGGGGAAGAATTTCAAGCAGTTAAACAAGCGGACGATATTATTTATTGACGAAATACACCGCTTCAATAAAGCACAGCAAGACGCGCTGTTGCACAGCGTGGAGGAAGGCTCGGTTATTCTCATCGGCGCAACGACGGAGAACCCGTCGTTTGAAATCATCTCGCCGCTTCTCTCTCGCTGTCCGGTCTACGTATTGGAATCGCTGGGCAAAGACGACCTCAACAAGATTATTGATGATGCACTCCGCAAAGATCCCGTTCTTTCCAAGAAAAAAATAACCATTGAAGACCGCGAATTCTTAATGCTTCTCTCCGGCGGTGACGCCCGCAAACTGCTCAACGGTATGGAAAACGCGCTCCGCATCACCAAGCCGAATCCGGACGGCAGTGTAGTCATCACAAAACAAAAAATCGAAGAGGCATTCCAGCGGAAATACTCGCTCTACGACAAGGACGGCGAGCAACACTACGATATTATTTCTGCGTTCATCAAGAGTATGCGGGGCAGTGACCCGGACGGCGCCGTGTACTGGCTTGCGCGTATGTTGGACGGCGGGGAAGACCCCAAATTCATCGCGCGGCGCATGGTTATTTTAGCCTCAGAAGACGTCGGCAATGCCGACCCGCAGGCGCTTGTGCTTGCGACATCATGCTTTACGGCAATCGACCTTGTCGGCATGCCCGAAGCGCAGTTAATTCTCGCGCAGACGGTGACGTATCTCGCCTCCGCGCCCAAGAGCAACGCCTCACTCATTGCTATTGCGCGAGCTTCGGAAGACGTGCGGAACCTGCCCAACCTGCCCGTTCCGCTGCATATCCGCAATGCACCGACGAAGCTGATGAAAGACTTAGGTTATGGCAAAGAGTATAAATACAGCCACGATTTCGATGAGCATTTTTCTGAACAGCAATACCTGCCGGACAACCTTAAAGACAAAATTTACTATAAACCGACGGACATCGGCAAAGAAAAAGAGATAAAAG
>DASWKY010000163.1:0-5708 GCA_036396395.1 Bacteroidota bacterium
CGCCGACGAGCTTCTTGTATTTCACGAGCGCGATATCCGGCTCCACGCCCGTCGTGTCGCAGTCCATCATGAACCCGATCGTGCCGGTAGGGGCGAGCACGGTTGATTGCGAGTTGCGGATGCCGTACTGTTTGCCCAGCCGCACGACTTCCTTCCAGACGTTCGCGGAGGCTTCCCAGAGGTCGGGGTGCACCAGCTCTTTATCTATTTTCTCAGCATAAATGCCGTGTTTTGCCATCACATTGAGCATCGGCTCCCGGTTTATGGCATAGCCTTTGAAGGGGCTTTTTTCCTTGGCGATCAGCGCCGACTGCTTGTATGCCTCGCCGCACATAAGGGAGGTGATGGCGGCGGCGTAAGACCTGCCTTCTTCGCTATCGTACGGAAGCCCGCGCGCCATTAACAGAGCGCCGAGATTCGCGTAGCCGAGTCCGAGCGGACGGTAGTCGAAACTATTCTGCGTGATGGAGGGCGTCGGGTAGCTGGAGTTGTCGACGGAAATTTCCATCGCGGTGATAGTGACTTGCACCGCGCGTCGGAATTTTTCCACGTCAAGCTCTCCGTCCTCGCGGCGGAACTTCATGAGATTAAGCGATGCGAGGTTGCACGCCGTATCGTCTAAGAACATGTACTCACTGCACGGGTTCGAAGAATTAATCGGAGCCGTGTTCGGGCTGGTGTGCCAGTTGTTAATCGTGGTGTGGTACTGCATGCCGGGGTCGCCACAGACCCACGCCGCATCGGAGATTTGCTTCATCAGGTCGCGGGCGCGGAATTTTTCCATCGGCTTGCCCGTCGTAACGGCTTTCGTCCACCAGTCTTTATCTTCCAATACGGCACGCATGAACTCGTCCGAAACGCGCACAGAGTGGTTGGCGTTCTGGTAGGAAATCGAATCGTACGCGCCGCCGGGCACGTTGAAGCCGCCGTTGTAGCCGGCGTCAATGAGCGCCCAGGCTTTCTTTTCTTCGTCGGATTTACAGTTGATGAAGTCCGGGATGTCCGGGTGGTCTGCGTTCAGGATGACCATCTTCGCGGCGCGTCGCGTCTTGCCGCCGGATTTTATCACGCCGGCGAACGCGTCGAAGCCCTTCATGAACGAAACAGGACCGGACGGTGTGCCGCCGCCGGAGAGTTTCTCGCGCGATGAACGAAGCGTCGAGAGGTTCGAGCCGGTTCCCGACCCGAACTTAAAGAGCATGCCTTCGGTTTTCGCGAGTCCGAGGATAGATTCCATCGAATCCTGCACGGAGTTGATGAAGCACGCCGAGCACTGCGGGCGGTCTTCCACGCCCACGTTGAACCACACCGGGCTGTTGAACGCCATGTATTGGTTCACGAGCAGGAATACCAACTCGTCGTAAAAAATGCCTGCGTCTTCTTCGCCGGCGAAATAGCCGTCCTTCAATCCCCATTTCAAATAGCTGAGCGCGACGCGCTCGACAAGTTGTTTCACACTGCGCTCGCGTTCGGGCGAGCCGAGCGGTCCGTGAAAATATTTCGACGTGACGACGTTCGTGGCGGTCATTGACCACGACTTGGGAAATTCCACGTCCTTCTGCTCGAAAATCTTTTCACCCTTTTCATTGGAGATGACGGCAGTACGCAACTCCCATTCAATCTCATCAAAAGGATGGACTCCCGGCTTGGTGAAAAAGCGTTGGAATTTCAGCCCTCGCCGTGTGGTGGTGGTCCCGTCGTTCCCCTGAGCGACCGAAACCTGCTGTACATCTTTGTCAATCATTATGCTCTCCGTGTGTTAAAAAGTTAATGTGAATAAAACTACTCTACTCGAATCAAAAAGCCTTCCTCTACCCTGACAGAAGCAGGGAGGATAGTCTCGATGTCAATTCTGTATGAGAACGTTGGGGCGAGGTCGCATTAGCATTTGGAACATTTTCTCTTACTACGTGACGGTTAGGGAAGGGAAAAGTCAAGACAACTGGCTAATGCAACTGTTTTGAATATAGGAGCTTCGCGGTGTTTTGTCAAGTTAAAAGTGAAATTTTTTTTGTCAAGACCTTTATTCATAGAAGATAACGAGGATTTCGCTGTGTTAATTTTTCTTCAAGTCGTGGAGAATGCTTCATTTCAATTCGTTATGGGGGTCATTGAACGTTCAACGACCGCCGGGAGCACAGCGCCCGCCATAAGATAGAGGAGGGAGTTCAAGTGCGGTGCGGAAATGTCGTAAGCTTCGGCGGAATAACGAATTCAGTTGCATCTGCGGGAGCGATACATTAATTTTGAGCCGCGCTTCAAGTAAACGCAACCCCCGTTTCTTGGCGAAGGTCTCCCGACCGAGCTTTAGGACTCGGTGAGACACCTCGTCTAAGGTTGAGTGTGACGACGAAGCCGAGATGGGGAGAGGGTAAATGTAAGAGTAAAATTAAAGAGGACGGCCCATGGCAACAGTTGTCTCATTTTCGACGGTTAGCGAAATGTTCGAGAAGATTGCGGCGAAGTACGCCGGCGAACAGCGACCTATGCTGATGTATAAAGTCGAGAAACAATACCGGGGCATCTCTTATAAAGAGTATACGCGGAACGTGGAGTTGTTCGCACTGGGGCTTGCTTCGCTCGGTGTGAACAAAGGCGACCGATGCGCGATTATCGCGGAAAACCGCCCGGAATGGATCGTCGCCGACATGGCGATGGTGTGCCTCGGCGCGGTCAACGTGCCGATTTATCCCACCCTGACGCCGAAGCAGATCGAGTTCATTTTCAACGACGCCGGGGTGAAGGTTGCCATCGTCTCGAATACCTTCCAGCTGAATAAAATCCTGAAGATAAAGAACGACGTGAAGACGCTCGAGCATATCATCGTGATGAACGAGAACGACGCGACTGAGGGAACGCAGACGTACGCCAAGATGTACGCGCGGGGCGGAGAGTTTGAACGAGCGCACCCGGAGTTCTTTCGGGAGAGTATCAAGCGCCCGAAACCGGAAGATTTGTTGACAATTATCTACACCTCGGGCACTACCGGAAACCCCAAAGGCGTCATGCTGACGCACAGTAATATGTCTTCGAACGTCCAGGAGTCCGCGCGCGCTATTCCGTTCGGTCCGGAGGATGTGTTCCTTTCGTTCCTGCCGCTATGCCATTCGTTCGAGCGGATGGCGGGCTATTACACGGCAATGTCCTGCGGCGTGATGATTGCGTATGCGGAGAGCGTCGAGACCGTGCGCGATAATTTATTGGAAATCCGCCCGACCATCGTGACGACGGTGCCGCGGCTGTTCGAGCGCATTCACAGCCGCATCTTGAAAAATGTGGAGAGCGCGCCGCCCGTACGCCAGAAAATTTTCCACTGGGCGGTGAACGTCGGTAAAGAGTACGCGAAAGCAAAGCGGCGCAAGAATATTTCTCCGGTACTCAAACTCAAGCACGCGGTCGCGAGCAAGCTCGTGTTCTCGAAATTGCAAGAGCGCACCGGCGGACGCATCCGCTTCTTCGTCTCCGGCGGCGCGGCGTTACCGAAGATGCTCGGAGAATTTTTTGAAGCGGTTGGCATTCAAATCATCGAAGGGTACGGGTTGACGGAGACCTCGCCCGTGCTGACGGTGAACCGGCTCGACGATTATAAATTCGGTACGGTTGGCCGCCCGATCGCGAATGTGGAAATTAAAATCGCGGACGACGGGGAAATTCTTGCGCGCGGTCCCAACATCATGAAAGGGTATTTCAACAATTCCGCGGCGACTGCGGAAGTTATTGACAAGGACGGATGGTTCCACACGGGCGACGTCGGGATGTTCGACCCGGAGGGGCACTTAATGATCACCGACCGCAAGAAGCACCTCTTCGTCAGCTCGGGCGGGAAGAATATCGCCCCGCAACCGATTGAAAATCATTTCCTTGAGAGCAAGTTCATCGACCAGTTCGTGCTCATCGGCGACGGGAGAATGTTCCTGACCGCGCTCATCGTGCCGGAGTTCGAGATGCTGAAAGAGTGGGGGCGCGCGCAGCGGATTGAGAGCGCGAGCGAGGCGGAATTGGTCGCGCACGTCGAAGTGCGGAAGATGTTCCAACAAGAAATCGACGCGATCCAAAAAGATTTGCCGAACTACGAACGCGTGCGGCGCTTCGAGCTTCTTCCGCAAACGCTCACGGTGGAGAACGGCGAGATCACGCCGACGATGAAAGTGAAACGGAAAGTGGTGGAGCAAAAATTTGCACACCTGATCGAAAAGATGTACGAAAAGATTGCTTGATAGAAAAGCACACGTCATAAAAAAAGCCTGACCGTATGGTCAGGCTTTTTTTTATTTTTCGCGTCGTCCCTTTTCTACGAAAAGGAAGAGTTTTGAAAAATCAGTACTCTTCCCGCTTGGTGCGCGTGAACGTCCTCCGGATAATCTGGTCGTTCACGATCCACGCATCGGGGTAGCCGCGCTGGATGACGGCGACGAGCGCGCGATTGGCATCGAAACGCGAAAGGTAATCGCCAACGCGGACTTTATACACCGGCGGGTCGTAGACGACATACAGCGAATCGCTGGAGAGCGCTTCCGCCGCAGTTTGTCTCGCGAGGTTCGCCTCGTCGATCTTCGCGCTCGCGAAAATCTGGATGCGGAATCCCTGCACGATGGTTTCTTCGACGCTCACACTGTCTGTGCCCGCGTCGAGAATCGGCGGTTCCGGTTCCCCGTACACGCGTTTCTCTGCGGCTTCCACCTCTTCATCGAAGTCCGACGGACGGAAAGACGACTCAAACACGGCGAGCGGAGCTTTTTCTTTCGGCTCGACAGCTGGTTGTTGACGCGGCGCGGTCGCCGGAGCTTCACGCGACGCCGTGCACGCGTTCAGCAACAGCAGGACTGCGAAGACCGGGAAAATTATTTTGCGACAGTGTTGAGCCAGCATTCTACATACTCTTTGGGATAGGAAAACATTATGTGGCGCATGATGCGGGATGCTTCTTCGCGGGTCTCAAATTTACCTATACTTACACGGTACAGTTTGAGTGATGGTTCATATTGATTGAACACAAGGTAAGTAGTGAAGCGCGTCTTGGCAAGCTGTTGAGCTTGCAAAGCGTGATGCGGTTGTGTATAAGCGCCGATTTGCACAGTGAAAGCGACTTCCGCATTGTCACCGGAACCCGGCGTAGAACGCGTTGCGGGTTTGGATTGCGTGGACATCGACGCGACGAGCGTGTCTTGATTTGTCATGAACGAAGTTCCCGGCTGTTGCGCGCCGCCCGCAGTGCCCTGCTGTGCAGTTTCGTCGGATGAACTGCATGCTGCAAACAGAGTCGAGATGACTATAAGAAAGAGGAGGACTGTTTCAGTTTTCATTGCACTCAATCAATAACCCATCGCTGTCGGTTCTTTTTCCCCCAGTACGATTTTCACGCTTGCGCTCGCGCCGATGCGGTCTGCGCCGCTTTCGATAAGCTCCCGCGCCTGTTCCTGTGTCCGCACCCCGCCGGAAGCCTTGACGCCGAGGGCACCGCCGACCACTTTGCGCATCAGCCGGATATCTCCAGCCGTCGCTCCGCCCTTGGAAAACCCCGTGGAGGTTTTTACAAAATCCGCCCCTGCCCGCTTTGCAAGCGCACAGGCGCGCACTTTTTCCTCGTCCGTCAGCAGTCCTGTCTCGATAATAACCTTCAAAATTGACCCCGAGCGGTGGGCGAGGTTTGCCAGCAACCGGATATCGTTCTCCACATAGGCGTCGTCGCCGGATTTCAGCATTCCCAA
>DASWKY010000164.1:0-4066 GCA_036396395.1 Bacteroidota bacterium
ACGGAGCATCGCTTGATCAGACGATTGAGGATGATTTTGTAAATTGTGTCCGTGCTCTAATTGATAAAAACACAGGTGTTCTCCCAACACTTTACAAGTTGCTAACCAAAAACACTCCCTGAAAATTATTCTTTGCATATCATTGCTTAACAATACCCACCCCTTGACATCCGCCTCCCTCTTTCGTATATTCTTATAGTTCTTTCACATTGCCGTATGAGTTTTTCCGTTAGGGGTGTTCCGTCTTGAGCGTTGCCAAGGACGGGACTGAGATCACACCCTTTACCTGATCTGGATCATGCCAGCGTAGGGAAACGGAAAACAGCTTTTCGCTAAAGCCGTTTTCCTTGTGGATCTCATCCCTTCGGAAAACGGCTTTTTTGTTTTTTCCTCCCCCGTCACGACTTTGTCGTGACTTCCCCCTCTGTGAGGGGGAAAGTCCGCCGCAGGCGGATAAGAGGGAGGATGCAGGGTTCAATAGCAAACAAGGTCAACCATGAAAACAATTTCTCTTCTCCTGACACTGTTGCTTATAGTTTTTTCCGCCGCCGCACAAAACACCGGCACGCTCTCCGGGCGCGTTTTCGACAACACAACCAACCGTCCGCTCGAAGCCGCTAACATTATACTGCTCGGCACGACGATTGGCACCAGTACAATGAAGGACGGAACATTCCTACTCGGAAATATTCCCGCTGGAGAATACCGACTGGTGGCAAGCTACGTCGGCTACGCGGCCCATAGACAAAATATTATTATACATCACTCAATGACGCTGAACCTCGATATCGCGCTTGAGCCAACGCTCATACCGGGTCAGCCGGTGCTTGTCACAGCCATGCGTGCGAAGGAACGCGAAACTCCGGCGACGTTTTCGTCGCTCAGCAATGAGGAAATCCAATATCGCTACACATATCAGGATATCCCGCTTCTGCTCGCCGAGCTTCCCTCGACCACATTCTATTCCGAAAGCGGCAACGGACTTGGCTACAATTATATTTCTATCCGCGGGTTCGACCAGCGCAGGCTTTCGGTCATGATCAACGGTATCCCGCAGAACGACCCGGAAGACCACAGCGTGTACTGGCTGGATTTCCCCGACCTGCTCGCAAGCACGGAGGATATACAAGTCCAGCGTGGCGCGGGCAGTGCGTTCTACGGTCCCCCGGCAATCGGTGGCTCGGTGAACCTCGTGACCTCGTCGTTCTCGCCCACGCCGAAAATTTCTCTCGAAGCCGGACGCGGGAGTTATGCAACGGAGCGTTATTCGCTCGCGGCGCAGTCGGGCGTCGTCAACGGCGCGTATGCGTTTACAGGCAGGCTGAGCAAGCTGAAAAGCTCCGGCTACCGCGACCAATCGTGGAGCGATTTCAGCGCGTACTACCTGAGCGCGGCGCGGTACGATGAACGGATGACGACGCAAATCAATCTGTACGGCGGACCGTTCAAAGATCACCTTGCGTATTACGGAATTCCGAAATCCGACATAGCCGATAAATCAAAAAGGAAATTAAATCCAATTGTGCGACCCGAGGAAGTCGAAAATTTCAGCCAGCCGCATTACGAACTACTGCACGAGTGGCGCTTGAGCGACCGCGCGACGCTCAACAATACATTTTTTTTAATTGAAGGCGAGGGGTTTTTCGATTTCGATGCGTCGTGGGCGGATACGAGCTTACTGAGGCTCACAAGCGAGTACGGCTTCTCTCCGACCGGGAATCCCGTCAACGCAATCGTGCACGCGGTTGTGGACAACAGGCAATGGGGCTGGCTTCCGCGCGTCACGTTAAGCTATGACCGGGGAACCGCAACACTCGGAGCCGAGTTGCGCGTCCACCGCTCGGACCATTACGGCACGATCCAATGGGCGCAGAATTTACCGCCGGAATGGAATTTCCCGCAAACCGCCGACTACCGCTTCTACGAATACCGCGGCGGAAAGAATGTCGTCTCGTTCTACATCCAGAATCTTTATCATGTACAGCCGAATATCAGCCTCATGACGAACGTGCAGTATGTCTTCAACACCTACAAACTGTACGGAGAAAAATTTATCGGCACGGAATTCGATATAGACTACCATTTCTTCAACCCGCGCATCGGGTTGAACGTGAATTTCACGGACCATCTGAATGCGTATGTGAACCTCGCGTACACCTCCCGCGAACCGCGGCTCAATAATTTGTACGACGCGACGTTCTCCTGGACGGGCGAAACGCCGCAGTTCGAACAATCAAGCGGGAAGTACGATTTCAGTAAGCCGCTCGTGAAGCCGGAACGTTTATTGGATGTTGAGCTCGGCACGGGATATGTCACTCTCGCCTACAAACTCTCTGCGAACCTGTATTGGATGGATTTCCGGAACGAAATTATACGCAACGGACAATTAGACTTATTCGGCCAGCCTATAACCGGCAACGCTGAGTATACGCGGCATTTCGGACTGGAGCTTTCCGGCTCCGCGCAACTTGCGGACGGCTTAACACTCCAAGCCAACGCGACCGTCAGCAAGAATACAATTATACGGCACACATCTTACATCTTTACGTATCCCGCCGACGCACCGGTCACTACGCCGTTCGTGCTCGACGGTAAAAAGCTCGGCGGATTTCCAGATTTCCTCGCCAACGCACGACTCACGTACGACCGTGAGACTTGGTTCGCATCGCTTTCCCTGCAACACGTGGGCGAGCAATTCACCGATAATTTTGAAAACGAAAGCCGGAAGGTGGATGCGTATACCGTATTCAACCTGATAGCGGGAATTCGAATGCAGGAAATCACCGGACTGCAAGGGCTTGAGTTGCGCGTTCAGGTGAATAACCTGTTCGACGCGCTGTACGCCTCGTACGGCGTGGGAGAAGAATTTTTCCCGGCGGCAGAACGGAATGTCTTTGCAACTGTCAAGGTGGAATTGTAACATGGCATTTACCCTCACCCCGTCCGTACGGACACCCCTCTCCCATATTGGGAGAGGGGACGGGTCCCGAAGGGATCCCTTTGGGAGGTGAGGGTTAGAAAATTATCCGAAAACTCAAATGATTAAACGCGCGCTCATCCTCGCTAACGGCGAACCGCCGAAGAAAAGCCTGTTGCACTCATTGGTGAGGCAGGCACAGCTCTTCGTGTGCGCAGACGGCGGCGCCAACACAGCTCTGAAATTCGGACTCAAGCCCGATGCCATTGTCGGCGATATGGATTCGATCCATGCGGAAACGCTTTCCAAATTCCACCACATCCCGCAACATACTATTATTGACGCAAATTCGACCGACCTCGAAAAAGCGATCGCGTGGACAATCAAACAAAAATACGAACACATCACCGTGGCGGGAGCGGCGGGCAAGCGGCTCGACCACACCGTCGGCAACCTCGGCGTGCTCGCGAAATTCTATCCCGATGCAATCGTGACGTTCGTGGACAATGTAGGAGAACTGATGTTCGTGGGGCGCGAGCTGACGTTTGAAGCGCCTCTTCATTCGACGGTCTCGCTTATTCCGCTTACGAGATGCGAAGGCATTATGACCAAGGGGCTTGAATTCGCGTTGGAGAACGAATCGCTCGAATTAGGCGTGCGCGAAGGAACAAGCAACGTCGTCATCGCCAACCCTGTCTTCGTCACAGTGAAAAAAGGGAATTTGTTGTTGTACAAGTTGAGAGATGTTAGGTAGCCGCAGACTTTATGTCTGCGTTTTCTTTGGATAGTACCGCAAGTTGGATCTCTAAAATTACAGGGCATGTTTTTTTGTCCCCCTTACCAAGGGGGACGCGTTCCGCCCGCCACAGGCGGACGGAACGCAGGGGGTCATACACTTATTACATCCCACTATGGTCAATCTGAGTCCTATCGATTCCGCCCTCATCCTTCTGTACTTCGCGGCGGTGGTGTATGTAGGATTTCGCGCCGCGCGCAGGCAGAAATCGGATACGGATGAATTCCTGCTCGCAGGCCGCACGCTCACGCTCCCGATGTTCGTCGCAACGCTCGTCTCCACCTGGTACGGCGGGATTTTGGGTGTCGGAGAATTCTCTTACAATTTCGGAATATCCAACTGGGTGGTCTTCG
>DASWKY010000165.1:0-4635 GCA_036396395.1 Bacteroidota bacterium
TTGCGGGTCGCGATACGTGTATTCCTCGCACCGGCAATTGTCCGTAAGAAACAGGTAGGGGTATGATTGCGTACAACTTGCACAGACCGCGAGAAGAATACCGACGCCGATATGGATTACAACAGATTTCACGGATGTGAACTCCGTTCCGGCGACTTAATAATCGTCTCACCCTTAAAAATCTTCTTCACTTCTTCAGCGTCGGCGTGTGAGCCGACAATATCGCCCCAGTGCATCGGGATAACCGCCTGCGGTTTGAACGTATTCGCCGCGTCGCCGGCTTCTTTTCCGCTCATCGTGTATGTGGCGCCGCAAGGCAGGAGAGCTATGTCAGCAACGACATTCCGCACTTCGGGCGTGAAGTCGGTGTCGCCGGAATGATAAATGTTCTGCCCGGTCGAGAGCGAAATAATATAGCCGACCCAGTTATTTTCCTTTGGATGAAACTTCTTGCCGATGTTATACGCGTGGACAGTTTTGACCTTCATCTCGCCGTGTGTGTAGGTTTGCCCGGGCGCGACGGCGACAACATTGCCTTTCAACTGAGGGGCAACATCCTTGGGAGCGAAGAATACCGTAGTCTCTTTTTTAATGCGGGCGATATCTTCCTGCGAGAAATGGTCGTAGTGCGCGTGGGTGATAAAGATAATATCAGCTTTGGGGCGGTTCTCCGTGAGCTTCCACGGGTCGATATACAATTGCTTCGCCCCGTCCTCAATGCGGAACGACGCATGCCCAAGCCAGTGAATGTGAGAGTGGTTCACATCGAACTCCTTTTCCCTTCAAGATATCAATGCTTGAGTTTTGCTTTCGCTTTCGCGTACCCCGGCTTCAGAACATCGTAAATAATTCTGATGCGCTGCTTATACGGAATAAACGCGCTCTTCATCGAGTTGATGGCGATTTTTTCGAGGTCGTCTATTCCCAGCCCGAATGTCTCAACGGCGGTGTGGTATTCGTCCGTCATGGTGATATTGCTCATGAGCCGGTCGTCGGTGTTGAGCGTAACGCGGAACTTGTATCTATAGTACACGCCAAACGGGTGGTCTTCGAGCTTCTTAATTGCTCCGGTATGCACGTTGCTGGTCAAACACATCTCAAGAGGAACTCGTTTATCCAGCACGTACTGTGCGAGCGTTCCCATGCTCATCACTTTCCCATCTTCGATTTTCATATCCTCCACGAGCCGCGTGGCGTGCCCAATGCGGTGCGCGCCGCACCATTGAATCGCCTGCCAGATGGACTCCTTTCCGAACGCCTCGCCCGCATGGATCGTGATGTTGAAATTTTCCCGTTGGATATAATGGAACGCCTCAACGTGCTTCTTCGGCGGGTAGCCGCCTTCCTCGCCCGCAAGGTCGAACCCGACGACGCCCTGATTCCTGAAATCTACCGCCAGTTCAGCAATCTCTATTGAAATGTCCGGCTTCATGTGCCGCAACGCGCAAAGGATTAATCCGTAGTGCACGCCGAAATCCTGTTTGCCGCGCTCCAAACCCTTAAGCACGGACTTCACGACCGTTTCAAGATGCAACCCCTTGTCCGTATGGAAGACCGGTGCGAACCGCGTTTCCACGTACACCACGCCGTCGTTCTTCATATCTTCCATCATCTCGTAGGCGACGCGCTCCAGCGACTCTTCGGTTTGCATCACGCCGCAGGTATGTTCGAACCCTTCCAAAAACAAAGGCAGACTGCCCCTGTTTGCGCCGCGATGGAACCACTCGGCTAACTCACGCGGGTTGGTCGTGGGGAGCTTCTTGTATTTATACTCTTTCGCAAGCTCAATGACGGTTTTTGCTCGTACGCCGCCGTCGAGATGGTCGTGAAGCAACACTTTGGGAAGTGTGCGGAGAAAATCTTTTTTGAGTTTCATAGGAAATAGGACACTGAAAGAGCGGATTGAACTGATTTACACGGATTTTAAAGAATACAAATTATTAAAACATGACGAGCTAAAATCTATATCCGGCATTAACATTAATCAAATAAAGTCCATCACCGTAGGGGTCTGATTGCTTTATTGCAGTTTGAACAAATATCTGAATCAATACGTGGTCAAAGCTATGTTCCCAACCTGCATGAATTGATACCAACTTGTTTTCTGTACCCCCACCAAAACCAGGACCAATACGACGAACGCCAATACCAAAAAATGGGGTTGCGTCTCTTTGTAAAATTAAAAAACGAGCCTTCGCACTCGTAGACAATAAAAAAGTAGTCAGATCAACTCCCACATAATTGAAAAAGGTAACGTCTGCTCCAAAACCCTCAAAACCAATTTTAAAAGCAAAGGGCTTTCCCTCGCGGAACAACTTTTTTCCCTGAGCCTTGAGATCAGATAGGAAAGCCAATGAAAGCAATAATAAGAAAGTATACCGTGCTAGGTTCATTTTCCTCACCTAATCCGTTTTTATCCGTCCAATCCGCTGTTTCCGCGTCCTATTGCTTTTCACTCTAATCGCCCAACACTGCGCCTTACATGTTCCAACACGCTTCCATCCAGCACCATTCCCAACGCAGTCTGGATATCGTCATACAGCACACGGTCTTCGTCCAAGTGCTTGATGCGCTTGCGGATAAACTGGTACGCGGCTTCGGAGCCGCGCCCGGCTTTCATCGGCTTACGCTCATTATTAAGCTGACGCGTAAAATCGAGCGCCTGACACGCGCAGAGCAATTCAATGGCGAGCACGGTTTGGGCATTCTTGAGCACCCGCCACGCCTTCTGCGCGCTGATAGAACCCATACTGTTATGGTCTTCTTGATTCGCGGAAGTCGGAATGGAATCCACGCTCGCGGGATGGCAGAGCACTTTATTTTCGGAGACAAGCGATGCGGCTGTGTACTGGGCAATCATCAGCCCGGAGTTTAACCCGCCGTTCGCGGTGAGGAACCGCGGCAAGCCGCTCAGCGAGCCGTTCACGAGTCGCTCGATGCGCCGCTCGGAGATGTTCGCGAACTCCGATAATGCAATGGCGAGAAAATCCATCGCGAGCGCCATCGGCTGTCCGTGGAAGTTACCGCCCTCCAGGTGCGCGCGGTCTTTCGGAAATATCAACGGGTTGTCCGTCGCGGAGTTGATTTCAACGCTGACTTTATCGTACACGTAGTCCACCGCATCGCGCGAGGCTCCGTGCACCTGCGGGATACAACGCATGGAGTACGCATCCTGCACGCGCGGGTCGTTGTGCCGGTGGGATTCGCGAATCTCGCTCCCGCGCATCATCACGCGCATATTCCGCGCAACGGTAAGCTGTCCTTTATACGGACGCAGTTTGTGGATGCGTTCATCGAACGGCGTGTCGCTTCCGCGTAAAGCTTCCACGCTCAGCGCTCCGGCAATATCGGCAATAGCGCAAAGCTGTGTTGCTCGGTGCACCGCCAACGCCGCGTACGCCGTCATCATCTGCGTGCCGTTGATGAGCGCGATGCCCTCTTTCGCCGTCAAGCGAACTGGCTTGAGTTTATTTTTCTTCAACGCAGTAGAAGCGGCAATGGCCTTCTCCCAAGTCCTTCCGCTCCCCTGCCCTTTTTTATTTTCCGTCTGTTCATAAACAATCCCGCGTCCCATCATCGCCAACACCAAATGCGCCAACTGCACAAGGTCGCCGCTGGAACCCACCGACCCTTGCGACGGAATCACCGGCGTGATACTGCGATTGACCATCTGCATTAATAAGCTGACGGTCGGAAGCGTTATGCCCGAATATCCTTTCGCCAACGCGTTCACGCGCAACACCATCATCGCGCGCACGACCTCCGGCGGTAACGGTTCGCCCGCGCCCGCTGAGTGGCTTAAAATAAGATTCTCCTGTAACTGCTGAATATCCGCCGCACTGATGCGCACAGAACTAAATTCTCCGAATCCCGTCGTCACGCCGTAAATTGTTTCGCCGTCGCGCAGCCAGTCTTCCACGAGCTTCCGGGATGCGGCCATGCGTTTCCGCGCGCGCGGGGCAAGCGCAATGGGACTGTGCGCATGGACGATATGCGAAAGCTCGGAAACGGTGAGCGAGTCGCCGTCAAGTAAATGGGTCGCCATAGGATTCGAATGATAATAAGAGTTCTGTAAATGTACTCGTATTTCACGAGTGCCGCAATGGTGAAGAGAGATACTCATTGACTTTTCAGCCGAATCTCGTTATTATCCTCGTGACCTACGATGCATCGGGGGGCTTACCAGCCACAGGTCAACTACTGTGTATTCAGTCGCACCGACGAATAACGCGTAATGCAATTCAATGGCTGACGATAAAATCAACGTACTGATTGCCGACGACGAGGACTCGCTTCGTGGTACTATTGCCGCGTGGTTAGGCGACGAAGGCTTTGAGGTTGAGCAAGCCGCCGACGGCTTGGAGGCAATTAAGAAGGTACAGGGCAAGGATTTCGACATTGCGCTGCTGGATATCAAAATGCCGGGCGCGAACGGCTTAGAGGTACTCCGCTTCATTAAAAAGAACTCCAACCAGACCGAAGTGGTCATGATGACCGGTATGAGCGACGTCAGTATGGCCGTCGAGGCAATGAAGCTCGGCGCCAAAGAGTACCTGACAAA
Source organism: Bacteroidota bacterium (assembly GCA_036396395.1). GTDB lineage: Bacteria > Bacteroidota > Ignavibacteria > UBA10030 > UBA10030 > JAKEEG01. The sequence continues at coordinate 4,562 of DASWKY010000165.1, forward strand.
GCCCGTCGACCTCGACCAGCTCGTGCCCCAACTCAAGGGGTTGATCAAAAAGCGCGACGCCGAAGAGCGCATCC
>DASWKY010000166.1:0-4800 GCA_036396395.1 Bacteroidota bacterium
ATCTTCCAATAATATTTATATTTCTTTGCGCACCCGCTCGGAGGTTCAGAAAGCGGAGCTTGAACAACGCCGGCAGGAAATCATGCGGCAAAATCTTGAAAGTGTCCGTGCGCGCTGGAAGCTTGACGTTATCGTGATCGACCCCGGGCATGGCGGAAGAGACCCCGGCACGATAGGCGTCGCCGGAACAAAAGAAAAAGATATAGCGCTTTCTATCGGGCTGAAGCTTGGAAAACTGCTTGAAGAGAAACTGAAAGACGTCAAAATCGTATACACTCGAAAGACCGATAAGTTTGTCGAGTTATATCGTCGCACACAGATCGCGAATGAAGCGGGTGGAAAATTATTTATCAGCATCCATTGTAATTCAACGGAGCGAAAACCATCTAATGCTCAGGGATTTGAAATCTACCTCTTGCGGCCGGGAAAGGAAGAAAGCGCAATCCAGATTGCGGAACGGGAAAACTCGGTTGTTCAATTCGAAGAAAACTACCAAGAGCGGTACAAACAATTGACGGAGGAGGAATTTATTATTTTGACGATGGCGCAGAGCGCATTCATGAAGCACAGTGAAAATTTTGCGGAAATCGCCGCCAACTCGTTAGGGCGCGAGCTGAACACAAAACGCGGTCATGTCAAACAAGCCGGGTTCTATGTACTCGTCGGCGCATCTATGCCGAATGCACTTGTCGAAACCGGTTATCTCTCCAACCGGACGGAAGAAAAGATATTGAAAAGCGCCCAGGGGCAAACCAAAATCGCAGAAGCCCTGTTTAAAGGTATCAAGGAATACAAGGAAGTCTATGAACGTGCCCTACGGGAAGGCGATTTGGGGAGCAACGGAGGCTCCAAATAGGTTGCGTTCCGTCACGATTTGGCGGGAATGGTAAAAAAAATCACTTCAGCACTTGACTCTGTTCCCGAAGAAAGCGTATTTAGAGTAGGGGATTTTTTACAAACCTCATAAGGAAGAATCTATTCACTTTTGTTACTGAGCGATTTTCATGCGTTTTTTGTTTATCGCCGCCGCGGTCGCCTTTGTGCTCGGGGTGTTTTGGGTAGAACCCGTCCGGAGCCAAACGAACATAGACCTCGCGGACATCTCTATTTGCCTCGACCCGGGCCATGGCCTCGCGGTTGACGGCTCCTTTGCGAACAAGGGGGCGTTCGGTTTTTCCGAAACGGAAAAAACGCTTTCCATCGCGCTTCAACTCAAATCCCTTCTCGAACAGTCCGGCGTCGATACCGTTATCCTCACGCGTACATCCAATTCATCAGAAGTGAGTCTCACACAACGCACAGCACTCGCGAACAATCATAATGTCGATTGGTTTCATTCCATTCATAGCAATGCTGTACCGGAACATCTCAACCCCGCCAGAGTGAACTACGCGATGGTTCTGCTCGAAGAACGTCGCGAAGACAGCGACAGCCGGTTCAGCGTACACTCGGAGCGCGGGTCCGGCACCGGCTCAGCCTATTGGCACGGCTCATCAGACATCATGGCTCAGCTTATGTCCGACCACATTGCCCGGACGTACCGTATCCCGAACAGCGGCGCGCGCTTGGACTGGACGTTCTACGGGGGCACGAACGGCGGTTTTACTCTCGGCGTTCTCCGCTCCTCGATGATGCCTGCAACTCTGAGCGAAGGCGCCTTCCATACAAACCCCGTTCAAAATTTGCGTGACATGAACAACGAGTACCGGCGCGCGGAGGCGAAAGCGCTCTGGATGTCGTTCCTCGAGTACTACGGCGTCAAACGTCCGCCGGTGAGAACCGTGCTCGGCACCGTGATCAACAGGCGGACGGGCGCTCCGATGAACGACGTCCTCGTCGAAGCTGATGGACGAGTGTATACAACGAACTCTTTTTTCGATACGTTTAACTCATGGCAGGTACCGGATTCCGCTTCGGGAAACGGCATCTATTATTTTGAAAATCTTCCGGCAGGAAATATCCCGTTTACATTTCGCGCCGAGGGATTTCGCGATACCACGCTCTACATAAGTGTGGCTGATACGTTCTTCACGTTCCAGGATGTTGCGTTGAAACGGATCGTCACTCCGGGCATTCTTGGCGCCGAGGGGACGCCTCTCGAATTTTCGCTGGAACAAAATTATCCTAACCCGTTTAACCCGACAACCGTTATTGCCTTTACCCTGCCGGACGCGGGAAGAGTACGACTCGAAATCTTGAACTTGCTCGGTGAGTCTGTGGCGATCTTGCTGGATGAAGACCGCGAGGCTGGCACGTATCAAACAACGTGGAACGGTACGAACCGAAGCGGGAATATTGTCCCCTCCGGCGTTTATTTTTACAAGTTACGGAGCGGGACTGCCACGATAACACGAAAAATGGTTTTCGTACGATGACGAGAACTTTGACTATACGGCTCTTCACGTTCACTGTCCTTGTGATGTGCTGGACTGCAACGATACGTGCACAGAATGTCCGGATTGTATCACCGCCGGAACGGCTCCCGCTTCCGTTTGCGAGTGTGGCAAAAATTTCGCCGACCGGGGAATATATTTCATTCTCGGGCGAGCGATTTAACAAGCTTTTTATCTCCAACACTGAGGGTAGCAGTTATAGTGAACTCTGCTCACACGCCGCCGCGGGCTGGGGGCATACGTGGTCGCCGGACGGGCAATTTATTGCTCTCCGCGCAAACCATCACGAAGAAAAAACAAAACGGGTCGCCGTCGAAATGATCGATGTCGCCAATAAAATCGCTCTTCCGGTGACGGATTGGCTGAGCTCCCGCGCCCGGCTGTCGCTTCCTGAATGGTCCGCAACGAACGTGTTCTCCTACTCAACGAGTTCCGGTATTCAAGTGCGGAGGGCTGAAATTGACGACTCAACCGTGACTATCGCAACAGTTGAGCCTGGACAGATTTCGCTCAGGCTGTGGTCTGTGGATGCCCTCGAAGTGCGTGACGGAATGAAACTCCAGGCAGTGCGGCCGTTTCGACAAAGCCGCCAAGTCTTGAGCAGTGCATGGTCGCCGGAACGAAATATCTCCGCCGTCGAGTTTTCTGGCAGGCCTTCGCTGTATGTCGTTTCCGAAGACGGAAAGACTCCACACCTCGTCGACGCGAAGGGTGAATATCCGTGCTGGATCAACGACCGGTATGTCGTCTATATGGTCACCGAAGACGACGGCTACAAAATTCTCTCGGGCGATATCTGGATTGCGGACAAGGACGGAAAGATGAAAAAGAAATTGACCGAGGGACTGAATGAGATTGCTCTCTATCCCTCAGCTTCGAAGGACGGGACGATTGTGTTTACGACGGAAAGCGGCTCTGTGTATAAGATGAAGGTCGCGGTGGAGTAATAGACTCAGTTTTTTCACAACAAAAAAGCCAACCTTATCGGTTGGCTTTTTTTGTTGTGGTACCCGTAACTCTTAAAAATACGACGCCATAGCTATAATAAATCCCACCGCACGCGCTAGATTATTTTCGCGGTCATACATCCAGTTCTGTTCGTAGTTAAATTTCAGCACCGTATCGGAGACGGGACGAAAATTTATTCCGAGCGTGAGCCGCGTGCGGTCGTCGCCGAGAATATCTCTGTCAAAATCCACCACATCGAACCGTGCCGACGCAGTGAATACCGAGCGCTGCCATGCTTCAAACATTCCCGCTCCGAACGGAACATTCACTTGCACGTAGTATCCCGCCTGCTTCTCTGCGAACAATCCGCGCAATGACGGCGGAACCTGAAGCGAGACAAGCGCCGCTTCTCCTTGCACATGAAACCACTCTTCGTTGTGCTCGGCGTCGAACGCGAGGATAGAAAGCGACCGCCGGTCGTCAATCTCTAAGCCTTCCGACTGGAATACATTATACGCTCCGTGATGGAACGAAAATCCAAAATCGGTGCCGTATGTAGGGCTAAACGCCAGTCTGCCGAGAAACGCCGGCTCGCCGTTATTATCTTCTTCGAATAATTTCCCTTTGCCCAGCGCAATGTTCGTGCGCTCCGCATCTTCTATGATATCTTGAGTAAACCCGTTGACGGCGTATAGCTCGTACGTCAACCGGGAGACATTCGAGGGGTAGAATGAACCGAAGAAACCGATTCCCGCTTCCGATAACGTCGAAGGAATAATTTCCGTTGAGACAAGAGGCCGTTCGGCAAGCTCAAGCTTCGGGCTATCATGCACAATATTGGTTTTCCCAAGCGGCGAGAGAATAATGCCGCCGCGCAGGTTCAGTGCCTCGTGGAACGAAACATCCAGCAAAGCGTATTCCAACTTAAACTCCTCGCCGCCGTGCTCCATTTCAATTTCCGAGGCAACGACAATCCCGTCCGTGATAACGGAGTACGTGAACAGGTTAAACCGCCGCGCTTCAAACGACCAGCCTTCATTCACGCCATCTTCACGGTGAAACGAACCGAGGACGTCCATATAGCCGCCGATAGTCGTTTTACTGCCAAGCCGCGTGATAAACGGCTTATCGTATATGCCACCGGCGACAAACGGGCGGGGCTTCACCGCCGCTGTATCTTGTGCCAAGAGAGCGGAGTCAATAACAAGCATGAGAGCAGATAAGAAAATGAATAGTCTTCTCATTGTAGTAGGATCTCCGCGATACTGCCTTTCGTGTGTAACGAATATTGGTGCAACGGTAGTTGTGATGGACCGTTCAGCACTTTTCCCTCAAGGTCGTACACTGACCCGTGGCAGGGACAACGAATCACCGACGGCTGTTTTTTCACCGTACAGCCAAGATGCATGCACGCCGTCGAAAGTGCAACAAACTTCTCCTCCGATACTTTAATGAGCAG
>DASWKY010000167.1:0-7676 GCA_036396395.1 Bacteroidota bacterium
TTGGGAAACGGAAGCTGTTTCTCTTTCACCTCTTGCTTGATGTGCTCGAAAATTTTCCTCCGCTCTTTCGTCATATCCACAATGTCGATCCGCGGCATTGTCGCGTTATCGACGCGCTCGGGCATTTCAAGTAGTCTGTACTTCCCGCTCAATGTATTGTGGTAACTTTCGGCAGACGGGGTGGCAGAGCCGAGCACCACGACGGCATTCGCATGATGCGCCCGCACGATGGCGACGTCGCGGGCGTGATACCGCGGCGTCGCATCAAATTGTTTGTACGACCCTTCATGCTCCTCATCTACTACGATAAGCCCAAGATTCGAAAGCGGAGCGAATACTGCTGAGCGCGGACCGATGACGATCTTCACGTTTCCCTGCCGCGCCATCCGCCATGCGTCGTACCGCTCGCCTGCGGACATCTGGCTGTGCATCACGGCGACCTCCGAACCGAAGTACGCCTTAAACCGCCGCACGATTTGCGGCGTCAATGAAATCTCCGGCACTAATACAATGGCAGTTTTACCCGCCGCAAGCGTATGCCGGATTGCTTCGATGTACACTTGCGTTTTGCCACTGCCCGTAACGCCGTGGAGGAGAAACGTCGCGTATTTTTTTTCATCAAGTGCGCGCGAAATTTCGTTCAGCGACTCTCGTTGAGACGAATTAAGCACGAACTTCTGCGGCTCTTCGATGCCGTCATACTCGGTGGTGCGGAGAACCTCTCGTACCGAGATGGCAACAAGCCCGTATTTTTCCAGCGTTTTCAAAATAGAAAGAGAAGTCGCCGCTTCCTTGAGCAGTCGTCGAACCGGCATTGAATTGCCGTCCAAGTTTCGCAAGGCTTGGAGAACTGCGGATTGCTTTACCGAAAGCTTTTTTGGACCGTTTTCTTCAAGCGCCCGACCGGCGTCAGTCAGATTGGCGATTTTCTCAAGTTTCGGTTTTGTTTTCGATGTTTGCGTGTCTTCAAAAACTTCAATCCAGCCTTTTTGTGCCATGTCGTTCAGAATGGCGAACAGGCTTTTCGTTTTAGTGACTGTCTGCAACCGCGAGACCGCCATCGTTCCATTTTTTTGGAGCGCGAGAAGAACGGCGTACTGCTTCGGTGCAGAACGTTTCGTTACCGTTAGTAGGTGTTCAAGTTCTTGAGTGACGAGCCGGGCGTTCCGTTTCCCCTGCGCTAAAAAGCCCTGTGGGGCGGCGGCTTTGAGCGTTTCTCCCCACGGGGCGAAATAATATTCCGCGATCCACTTCGTGAGTTTCAGCATGTCGTCGGAAAACGAGGGGGTAACGTCAAGGATGTCGCGGATGGGTTTTAGTCCACGAGCCGGCGGTTTCGTCTGGATACCGACGATAACGCCGGTGAGAGATTTTCGCCCGAAAGGAACAACAGCCCGCATACCGGGTTTCGCGTACGGTTGTAACTCCGGCGGGACGATGTACGTGAACGGATGGTCGATGGGAACGGGAAGGGCGATATCGACGAGAAATTGTGACATGGAATCATTGAACCATTGCGAGACTGGGTCATTGATTTAAGGTGTCAATGAATCAAATGAGATGAGGATTACGATTGTAGTTCTTTTTCCAGAATGCGGTACACCTCAATGAGCGGAAGATTTTTCTCCATCGCAAGACGTTTGCACTCCTCGAATTCCGGCACAAGCCGCTCTTTTCCGTCGCGCATGATGCTTTTAACGGTGACTGTGCCGAGTGATGTTTGTACCTGCTTTTGTGTCCGCGGAAGCTTGCGCCGCTCGATTGGTTGAATGCGTACGCCGAGCGTAGAGGTCTCACGGAAGAGCACTTCCATCGCCGTGTCAAGTTTGGAACGCTCGACCATCGCGGAAAGTAATATGCCGGGCCTGCCTTTCTTCATGATGATTGGTACAAGATACGCATCATGCGCCCCTGCATTCATCAAACGCTCCATCACGTAGGGGTACACTTCCGGGTTCATATCATCGATATTCGTTTCGATGGTGACGATTTCGTCGTGGCGGTACGGCGTCTCCAATTTCCCGATGAGAACGCGCAAAAGATTCGGCACCTGCTCTATCTCGCGGGTTCCAGCGCCATAACCGATAGACTCTATCTTCACATGTTCCGTGCTCAGCACGCCGCGTGAAAGCGCTTTGATGATTGCCGCGCCGGTAGGCGTTGTCAGCTCGAAGGGGATATCGGTCAGTTCCGTAGGATACCCTTTAAGGATTTCCACTGTCGCAGGCGTCGGAATTGGCATAGTGCCGTGCTGAGTCTTGACGAACCCTCCGTTTCCAGTCCGCACCGGCGACGAGTAAACCGCTTCGATGTTGAATGTATCGAGGCAGATTGCGGTTCCGACAATATCGACAATGGAATCGATCGCGCCGACTTCATGAAAGTGGATTTTTTCGAGCGTCGAGTTATGCACCTTCGCTTCAGCAACGGCGACTTCAAGAAAAATTTTCTTCGCCGTTTGCTTGACGGGGTCGGAAAGCGAGCTGTTGTCGATGATGGCGTTAATGTCTTTCAGATGCCTGTGGTACTGCGGCTGTTCCGAAATGACCACATCGACCTTCGTCGCAACGATGCCGCTTCGTTCGATGTGCGAGGCATGTAATTCAAAGCCGTGGAGATTCAGCTTTTTCAGCTCGGCGGCGAGTTCGTCAACCGGTAATCCGGCACTGACGAACGCGCCTAACGTCATATCGCCGCTGATGCCGGCGATGGTATCAAAATAGGCTATATTCATTGGATAAGATGAGAATTGTCCATATGAAGCGAAAACGATAGTATGAAACGCAAGTGTATGCGGCTACTGTTGTTTCCCTAATAGGGTTGAAAGTTGCTCAACGCAACGTTCTGTTGCGCCGATATTTTCTTTGACAAGATTCAAAGCGCTTGCTCCTGCCGCTTTTCTTGCGCGTTGGTCGGTGAGAAGTTTCCGAAGGAGTGTGTAACATTCATCCCGGTTTATGACCACGAACCCGCCGCCGCGCCGCGCCAGTTCGATAGCCTCCTGCGAATTGTTGTGTTTCGGACCGTACAGCACCGGAATGCCGTACGCCGCCGGTTCCAAGATATTATGCACACCCTGTTTGAAACTCCCGCCCACATAAGCCACGTCGGCATATTGATAGAGTCCCATGAGAATGCCGATGCTATCAACAAGGATCACATTCTCGTTCGAATAATCGTTCAACGCAGAGAAACGGATCGAACGCAGTTTTCCGTTCAGTGAAAGTTCGAGCCGTTCCAGCGTTTCAATCGTCGGTTCGTGAGGCACGAGGATAAGCAGGGCAGAAGCATCGCGTTCGGCGATAGCCCGGAACACCGGCAGTACAACATCTTCATCCTCCTCCCAACTGCTTCCCACAACGAATACTTTTCTGCGGCGGAGAATTGATTGGGGGATGAAATGCTTATTGCGCGCCTCCACACTTCGTTGCCACACCTGGTCGTACCGTGTTTCGCCTATCGCCCGGATATCCGGGTTCGAAAGGTCAAATGAACGAAACGCTTCCGCATCGGATTCCGAGACGGTCAGGATTGCCGTGAGGTCGTTATAAAGATAACGATGAAAATTCCGGAGTGCAAACCAAAAGCGTGCTGAATTTTTCCGTGCTGTTGCATTAACAATCAAAGCGGGGATGCCGCGGCGGCGAAGCTCCCATAAATGATTAGGCCACACATCGTAGCGCACCATGACGGCAATGTCCGGTTTGATACATTCGATGAAAAGCCGTGCGTTGCGGGCGGTATCAAATGGAATATACGAAATCAACGACGCGGGCTTGTACGAGCGGGAGTGCTCATAGCCAGACGGAGAAAAGAATGTTACAATAATATCGATTTCCCGGTATTTCTTTTTTAGCGCGGTGATAATCGGTTTGGCTTGCTCGAACTCGCCTAAGGATGACGAGTGAAACCAGATGCGCAGTGGAGCAGTCAGGTTCTGCGTTTCCCGCTCAAGTTTCTCAAACAGTCGCCTTCGCCCCGCGATTCCTCGCCGCGCCTTGTGTTTGAACATCGCGGCAATATGAAACACTGTCCACAAAAAAGGGACGACAAACATCTTATAGAATAAGATCCAAACAGTGCGCATACAAATACTGTATTATTCCAGTTGAATCGCTTCGCCGACGTTGACCGTGCCGCCCTGCAGAACACGGGCGAGCATCCCGCGCCTGCCTCTGAGAAGTTCTTGTAATCCCGGCCGGATTTCTTCCATACGCGAACACGGCTCGCACTCTCTGGTAATTTGAAGTAGTGTACTCCCAATCCGCAATTTTTGCCGCCGTTTCAAGGTCATGAGCGCAATACCCAATGTCGTGATATTTTCTTTTACGATGCCGGGTCGAAGGTGCAGGGCTGCCAACGTTTCTTGTTCGACTAACAGGATTTGACGTATGCTATTCTCAATGGCGTGCATGTCGCCCTTAATACCAATGCCAGTCAAGGTTTCTAACGACTGAACGGGCGTCATCGACTTTCGATGCCCGGAGCAGATATGGAGGGCGAGAACGGATGCGGAATTATTCATGAATCCCAAAAATAGGAATGATTTCCGAATATTCTGGGCGAGTGCTAGCGAGACCGAGGTTGAGCGGCGGACACATTCTTCAACTTGTATCTACCAAACCGTGCAAATAGTAGACAAATTTTGAGCGAAATGCAAACTTCATCCATTTCTTGACTAAGAATGCTAATCTTGTTATTATAAAGTGATACGGTGTTCAGGGGACGATGCCTAAAACGAAAACCACGAAAAAACCATCCAGCAAACCAGCGGCGAAGTCCGCCACAAGTACCGGTCCGTACTACCAGACGCTCCGTTCGTGCTATCTCTTTGCCGATGCGAACGATGCCATGATCGCGGAAGTCGCCGGAAAAGTTAAGCTCGAAAAATTTCCTTCCGGAACGGTTCTTCTCGACCTCGGTAAGGATTCCGAGAAAGTCTTTATCATTGATAAAGGCAAGGTGAAGGTTACACGTATGAGCGGAGAGAACAACGAGCTTGTTCTCAACGTTCTAGAGCGCGGCAATGTGATCGGTGAGTCGCGCGTAATAGACGACAGCAAACAAAGCGCGCGCGTCACATGTATAGACGAAACCCACCTCCTGAGCATTTCGAGAAAAGATTTCACTCACCTGTTAGAAAACAACCAAAAACTTGCGCTCAATCTCACGAAAGAGCTGAGCCGCCGCATGCGAAGCGCGAACGAGAATTTCATGAAGAGGCTCGAAGAGCAAACGCATATGATGGAAAGCCGCGTCGTGCGCATGCAAAAACTGATTGAGGCGAGTAAGAGCATTAACTCCACGATTGATTTAGAAAAACTTCTGGGATTAATTCTCAGTGCGGCGTCGAAGGGACTTGGCGCAGACCGGGGAACCGTGTACCTCGTCGACGACCTGAAGGGTGAGTTGTGGTCGAAGGTTGCCGGCGGCGACGGGATGAAAGAAATCCGCCTGCCGGTTGGAAAGGGCATTGCCGGGCACGTCGCAAAGACCGGGGATATTATCAACATCCCGGATGCATACGCGGACTCGCGATTTAATCCTGAAGTGGATAAAGCAACGGGATACCGAACGCGCAACATGCTCTGCATGGCGCTCAAGAACAAGGACGGAAAAATTATCGGCGTATTCCAGTTGCTGAATAAAGACAGCGGTCCGTTCGACGATGGCGACGTGGACTTTATTGAAGCACTCTCAGCGCATGCATCGGTTGCCATCGAAAACGCGCGGCAAGCACAAGAGCTTGTCCAGAGCGAACGACTCTCCGCTGTCGGACGTATGGCGAGTACCATTATCCACGACATCAAAAACCCCATGGGCACCCTGCGCGTGTACGCACAGGTGATGAAGAAAAAATCGGGTAACGAAGAAGCGGCAAAGCTCGCAGACGAAATGATCCGGCAAGTGGACCGCTTCGTCAATATGGCGCAGGAAATTCTTGATTTCAGCAAGGGCGTGAGCTCGACCAATATGGAGGATCTGGACTTTGGCGAGGTGATGAACAGCGTGCTGGATTTTATCGAAAAAGACCTCAACAAGAATAATATCCAACTCGTGCGTAAAGCGGAATTCAAGGGCGTAATAAAACTCGACCAGGATAAACTCGTGCGGGTCTTTTATAATATCGCCAGCAACGCCCGCGACGCCATGCCCAACGGAGGTACGCTGACCGTCGTCACTGTCCCAGAGAATGGCTACGTGAAGGTCGATTTCATCGATTCTGGCTCCGGTATGCCGGAAGAAGTGCGGAAGCGGATTTTTGAACCGTTCGTGACGTTCGGCAAGAAACATGGGACCGGCTTAGGAATGGCTATTGTGAAAAAAGTCGTGGATGACCACCGCGGCAAAATCGAAATCATCAGCGAAATGGGCGTAGGAACGACAATTCGGATACATATTCCCGCGTAAAGGCAGTAAGATACTCCTCTTCACTTCTCCTCCTTAGACAGCCCGCCGATAGTTTTGTTACACTCAGCAAAAGATCAGTGCATCATCATCGCAGTCTTAATCTGTTGCATACCGTCGCAGTTTGACAGGACCGCTCCAGCCGGACAAGAATCCGCAACCTTGCCGTTGCGTTCGCCCCATTCAGATAAGAATTAAGGAGTACAACGTATGGAAACACAACCACATGCACAACAAACCGTTCGCCAAAGGCTTGCGCGGTGGCGGGAGATTTTTTTCGCCCAGAAATACCGCTTCGATTTGGGGCAGTCGTTTCTCGTTATCATCAACTTTACATTGCTGATTATTACGGCGAGCGATAAGCTCTCGCTGTTCTTCGGTATCCCTCGCCTACGCTCGTTAATTCTTCTTATCGTGCCGGTTGGTTTTCTTTGTGTGTGGTTATTTGGCTATTTCATGGATAAGGTTGTGCGGGCGGGTCAAATGGCTGAGCGCCAGTCGATGAAGCGGAGCGAAGTTTGGTCGAGGCACAACGAACAGATGGACAGGATGGAGCGGGAGCTTCATGAGATCAAATCGTTACTCAAGGGACAAGCACATGTCTGAGAAGATGGACGACCTGCTCCGCTGGCGGAAGGAATTCCCAATTCTGGAAAGCAAAACGTACCTCGTGTCCAATTCATTGGGTGCGATGCCGCGAGCGGTGTTCCACAAGATGCGTGAGTTTGCCGAGGCTTGGGCGAGCAAAGGCGTGAAAGCCTGGGCAGACGAGTGGTGGGAGATGCCGGTGAAAACCGGGGACGTGCTCGCTCCACTCATTGGCGCAAAGCCGGGCGAGATTTCTATGCATACAAACATCTCCTCCATCCAAGCTCTTGTACTCTCCTGCTTTGAGGGACATGACCCGAAGCGTACAAAAGTGATTTCAGAAAGCCTGCATTTTCCGTCGGTGCTCTACGTGACTGAGCGATGGGCGAAAAACAATCACGCTGAGCTTGTACTTGTTGAATCCGATGACGGCGTGACTATCGACCTCCAGCGTATGCTCGATGCTATTGATGAGCGGACGCTCCTTGTGTCAATTTCCCACGCACTGTTCAAGAGCGCCTTTCTGCAGGATATTAGTGCAATTACCGAGAAAGCGCACCGTGTCGGCGCTGCAATTGTGGTTGATGCGTACCAATCAGTCGGCATTGTGCCGGTGGATGTCGGCGCGCTCGATGTCGATTTTCTTACCGGCGGGGTGCTCAAATGGCTCTGCGGGGGTC
>DASWKY010000168.1:0-3414 GCA_036396395.1 Bacteroidota bacterium
TATCCGGAATGTTGTCGTACGGCGTATTATTGGAGAGGCTAAAGATAATATCCCTTCCGCTTTCCTTCAGGGCGTTTTTCATCTCGGCGGTTTCAGGCACTTCATTCGGGTTCCAGTCGTATTTGAGATAATCAATACCCCATGCCGCCCATTGTTTCGCATCGTTCTTCACGAACGAGTAGGGCCCGATGTGCCACGGGAGGATTTTTCGATTCAAATTTCCGCGCCGTTCCTTTAGGGGAGTCGACCACGTGCCTTCCGGATTTTCCGACGTACTGCCGATAAATGTCGCATAGGAGGTTGTCCACGGAGTCGAATAGATCCCCACCTTCAGCCCCATATCATGGATGGCGTCACACAAGCCTTTCATATCCGGGAAATTTTCGTTGCCTTGAATTCCCTGAAATTCACCGCCGCGTTTGCCCTGCCATGCATCGTCTATATTCATGTAACTCCATCCGTGATTGACCAGCCCTGACGATACCATCGCTTTAGCACTGCGGATGACATTATCGGCGGTCACTTTCGGTCCCCACACGTTCCAACTGTTCCAGCCGAGCGCGGGGGTGAGCGAAATGTTATCTCCAACGACAATTTTGAATTTCTTTTCATTCGTGCCCAGCGCATTTTTTGCGCGCAATGTGACCGTGTGCGTACCGGCATTTTTCAACGTGCCGGTTATCCGTCCGGTGACGGCGTCTACCTTGAGTCCTGCGGGAAGACCATCCACCGAGAATTCCATCGGCCGGTCGCCGGTTGCGGGTATCGTATAGAGAAAGGGAGAGCCGGGACGAACGCCAAAAATCGTCGGCCCGTTGACTCGCGGCGTTGCGGGCGGCTTGGGTGTTCGAATTTCCGGTTGCGCGGTTCCCTGCTGTGATTGCTCCGCGTGCAGAGAAGCGACAACAGAACAACACAACAGGACAAACAGTATTTTCATAGAGTTCATCAGTGTTCTCCTTCTTTTCAATTTTCGGTCTCGAGGACGATGACGGTGGCGACCTTATCGGGAGCTTCCCTCGGCACATACACCGTCACACCATCGCTGTCTTGGTCCAGCTCGAGTCCGGAACCGGGCTGTGCCAGCAGGTATGCTCGCGTGACGGTCTTCCCGAAAGCCGGTGTTTGAACAAACCCGTTTCCGGGCCATTCAAAGACGTGCAGGAATACTTTACCCGGTTTGCTCGTCGCTCTTCCGTAAGGAAGTTGCTGCGCGAAGGGGCTTGCTGTGGTCCCGTAGACCGCATCGCCGTTCACACGTAACCACGCGCCCATTACCGCGAGCCGCTCGACACTTTCCTGCGGGATCACGCCGTCCGCCATTGGACCGACATTCAAGAGATAGTTCCCGCCCTTGGACGCGATGTCGATTAAATTATAGATGAGCGAATCCGCGGGCTTCCACTGGTTGTCGTAGAATTTATATCCCCAGGTCTTGTTCATCGTCATACAGCTTTCCCAATCGACGCCCGGAATCCCCATCGGCGGAATTTGTTGCTCGGGCGTACCGAAATCGCCCGCGTACTCCTGGTCATCCTTGTTCATCCCCTGCATTCCTTTTCTCCCCTTCCCGACGCGGTTGTTGATAATGATGTTCGGCTTCAGGCTTCGCACATACCGGTACATGTCCTTTCCGTCCGGTTCAGTCCACCACTCCTGCCACTCGCCGTCGAACCAGAGCACCTCCGGGTCGTAGCCCGTGATCAGCTCGCGCAACTGGGCTTTCATATACGCCACGTATTCTTCTTTCTTGCCGGGGTACATTTTTGTAGTACGGTTTCCCGCAGTTGGGTGTTTTCCCGCCGAATCAACGTACTGCGAGGGGTGGTGCCAATCAACAATCGAATAATAAAAACAAAACTTTAAACCCTGGCGCTTGGCTTCGTCGGCAAGCGCGCGCATGAGGTCTTTCTTGTATGGCGTCGCATCGACGATATCGTACTCACTCACCTTGCTGTCGTACAGCGAGAACCCGTCGTGGTGCTTCGAGGTGATCACTATGTATTTCATCCCGGCGTCTTTGGCGATGCGCACCCACTCTTTGGCGTCGAATTTCACCGGGTTGAACTGCGGTGCGAATTTTTCATACTCCGCACGCGGAATGTTCGCCCACTCCATGATCCACTCGCCAATCCGGTGCGAACGAATGCCGTTGTATTCCCCCGCCGGGACTGCATACAAGCCCCAATGAATGAACATGCCGAAGCGGGCTTCGCGCCACCATTCCATACGGCTGTCGCGTTCGGATTGCGCCGGTGAGTGTACGGCGACAACCCCGTTGAGCGCGCATACAAAAAGAAAAGTATTGATGAACTTTTTTGTTTTCATGCGATTACCTCAAGAGTGCGGATGCACACCAGAGCACGGGCGCTTGTCCGTGCAAATCGCCCACGTTGCGCTTCCGGTCAATGTAGTATTGATACTCGTTCTTTTTGTTGGTCCCTTCGCACACTTCGCGGATGTCGGCGTCTTCGTTGATGTACGAAATCAATCCGAGCCAGCCTTTGCGGGCGGCAGGACCGTAAGTTGCGGCGTCAAGCCAGCCATTCTTCACGCCGGTAATAAACGCAAACGTGAACATACCGGTGCAAGACGATTCCTGCCACGATTCCGGGCGGTCGATCAGCTGGCGCCACATCCCATCCTCGCCTTGATAACCGAGCAATGACGCCATCATTTTTTTGTACCCGTCCATGATACGCGGGCGGTTGGGGTGGTCTTCCGGAAGCGCCGTGAGGAGCAGGCTGGTACCCGCCGCCATCCAGCCGTTGCCCCTGCCCCAGAAGAACGGCACATCGGGCGCGTGGTAGAATAAGCCGTTCGGCATTTGCAAGGAATCTAAGTAGATGACCATTTCCTTCGCCGCGCGGTCGATATAGACGCGGTCGCCCGTCGCCCGGTACGCCTGTGATTGTGCGGCGGTGATCATGAACATATCGTCAATCCACATTCTTGTCTGCCAGGTATAACCGGCGCGGTGGTATGCCCACGCTTGTTCGGTCGCGCGCTGACCGAACGGCTCGCCCCATTGTTTATCTGCCATGTCCTTGCCGACTGCGAGGTAGCGTTTGTCTTGTGTTTGCATATACAACTCCAGCGGTACCGAGGCAAATACAGTGTAATCCACATGGTCGGGAACCGGGATGAGGTCTTTACGGTCGTTCAGGAGCGGTTCAAACCGCGAGACGAGTTTCGCTTTGAGCGCGTCATCGCCGGTCAATTTTGAGAACATCAGCGAACCGAACCACGTGCAGGTCTCCGGGTAGGTGATGTATCTCGGCGGTTCGGGCCTTCCGTAATTCGCGTGCTTGCTGGAAACATACCGGTCGGCAACGCGCTTGCCTATTTCTTGCGGTGATGCGCCTTCGGGCCACGAACTAAAATATTCGCTCGTGCTTCCCTGCGGCATCGTCT
>DASWKY010000169.1:0-3716 GCA_036396395.1 Bacteroidota bacterium
TCTCGTTGTTATTCCGACAGAGCCTAAATATATCGTCACATTTAAGCCATTAAATCCGGATTCTATGCGTACAGTGCGTGCAAGAATAGCCTATGACCTTGGCGAAATCTATTATACCGAAATGGAAATTGCAGATTCCGCGCTTGTTTGGTTTGAACGCGCTTGGGAGTGGAAGGTTGATTCGACGCGGGCGCCGAGAACGCTCTTCATTCTTGCTGAACTGAAGAAAGCGCTGAAGAATGCTTCGCCGGAAGACATTGCTCAAACATATCATACTATTCTCAATGAGTACTCGTGGTCTAGCTATGCGAATGAAGTGCGTCGAATACTAGGAATAGAAATAGCCTTGCGAACTACGGAGGAAGATGACGAAGCTTATGCTGTTGCCGAATCGCTTCTTTGGTCTGGGGACTACAGCTCAGCGATCGAGCACCTCAAAGTCATTGTCGGCGCTATCCCTCCCTCCACGCTTGCCGCAAAAAGCCAGTACACCTTGGGCTGGATTTATGAGCATCAACTGCATATGCCCGACAGTGCGTTGATGTACTACCGAGCTGTGGCAGAACAACATAAGACTTCGCCGTACGCGTCGGCAGTCAAGAATAAAATCGCAGGAGCTGTAGAGGAACAAAAACAGGAAAAACCTGCACAACCGGCAAAGCCGGAACAACCGCCTACTGAGTCAGAACAAAACTTGAAGATCACACCTCCTGCTGTGGACGATGATATCCGCGTACGCCGATTGCCGCAGGGCAGGGGGGCAAGACCCGATACAGTGAAAACGAGGATTGATCGCTGAATGGCCGCACAACACATTGTTTCGGTTAGCTCTCAGGAAGAAGTCGCTGACGGTTTGTTTCTCCTGCGGTTCCGTTCGAAACAAATTGCCCAAACTTCTCTCCCGGGGCAATTCGTAAATATTCGAACAAGCGACGGATTCGCGCCATTCCTCCGAAGGCCTTTTAGCATCTCGCGAGTTGATGGCGAACTTGTCGAAATACTGTTCAACATCGTTGGAGCAGGTACTCGATTGCTTGCGGAGAAGCGTTCCGGTGATACGCTCGATGTGTTAGGTCCGCTTGGCGTCTCGTTCGGCTATCGGGGAGATTTTGACACTGCGTTGATAGTAGCAGGCGGACTCGGCGTAGCGCCGTTCCCGTTGCTTTCCTCGTGGCTTCAGCGTGAAGAAAAACAAGTGGTATCGTTTATTGGCGCCCGGTCAGCGTATCAACTTTACCGATTGCATTTGAGAAACCCCCAATACGCAACAGATGATGGTTCGACGGGTGCTAAAGGCACAGTTGTAGAATTACTCGCCCGTTATTTGGATAACCATCGGGTGACGAAGCCGAGAATCTTTGGATGCGGTCCCACGCGGATGTTACAAGCCCTTTCGGACTTTGCCCAAAAAAACAATATGGAGTGCGAGCTTTCGCTCGAAGGCGATATGGCGTGCGGGATCGGGTTGTGCCAAGGATGTCCGGTGGAACGAGTGAGCGGTCACAATGGACAAAAAAAATATGCTTTGGTGTGCACAGAAGGTCCGGCATTTCAGTGCCGGGATATCATTCTCTCGTAAATGGCTAAGCAATCATTCAAATTAAGGGATGTCGAATTCAACAATCGCGTGCTTGCCGCGTCCGGTACATTTGGTTACGGCGACGAAGTAAAGCACTTAGTTGATGTGAACAGGCTGGGCGGCATTGTGACGAAGTCGCTCTCGTGGAAGCCCCGTGACGGCAATGCTCCGCGACGAATTGCAGAAACGCCCGCCGGTATGTTGAATTCTATCGGACTTGCAAATATCGGCGTGCACAACTTTATTGATGAAAAGCTTCCCTATTTGCGTCAGCTTCAAACCACTATTGTTGCCAATATTGCCGCAAGTTCGGTACAGGAATATTGCGACGTTCTCAGCCTGCTTGACACGCAGGACGGCGTTGATGCTTTTGAAATCAACGTCTCGTGCCCGAATGTAAAAGAAGGCGGGTTGAGCTTCGGTACGAATTGCGAAATGGTGCGGGAAATAACCGCACAGCTCCGCGCCCTGACGAAGAAACCACTCATCTTAAAGCTGACGCCCAATGTGACGCACATTTCAGAATTTGCGCGTGCAGTTGAGGAAGCCGGAGCCGACGCTGTTTCCGTGATCAACACGCTGATCGGCATGGCGGTTGATATCAAAACCCGGAAACCGAAACTCTCAACCGTCACAGGGGGGCTTTCGGGTCCCGCTATCAAACCTATTGCATTGGCAAAAGTGTATGAGGTTGCTCAGGCTGTAAAAATTCCCGTCATCGGCATCGGGGGTATCTCGACTCTTGAGGACGCGTTAGAGTTTCTGCTTGTTGGAGCGTCGGCTGTGCAAGTCGGCAGTATCAATTTTGTGGACCCCACCGCCGGTCCTGCAATCGCAGAAGGATTAGCCGCCTATGCGGACAAAAACGGATTGCATGATGTCGGCCAATTAGTCGGTGCAATGGACTCCAACATCGAATTTTCCGTGTTACAATCCTGGTTGTAAACCCTTCCCCCAAAAAGGTTTTCCTTTGAGTTCCTATTCTAAGTCAATTCGGTATCTCTACGGACTTCAACATAGAGGAATGAAGTTCGGACTTCAGGGTATTCGCTCAGTTCTGAATTCTACCGGGAACCCGCATACATCTTTCTCTTCTATCCATATTGCCGGAACAAACGGCAAGGGTTCTACCGCATCCATGATTGCGGCGATGCTGACGGCGGCTGGTTACAAAACGGGATTATATACATCGCCCCACGTGGTTGATTTCACGGAACGCATTCGAATAAACGGCAAACCCATTCGTCAGAGAGACGTCGTCGAGATTCTCCGGAAATTAAAGCCTCTCGTTCAGCGCAACAGGACAACGTTCTTTGAGACGGTTACAGCAATGGCGTTTCACTACTTTGCTCAGCGCAAAGTGGATATTGCGGTGATTGAAACCGGTCTCGGCGGCAGACTGGATGCTTCAAATGTTATAGAGCCACTCATTTCTGTTATTACAACAATAGGGTTGGACCATACTGAAATACTCGGTAAAACTATTTCGAAGATTGCTTCCGAAAAAGCGGGGATCATCAAACCCGGTATACCGTGTGTTATTGGAGTTCGCGAGCCGGTTGCAAGACAAGTAATAAAGAAAATAGCGCGCCTGCGTTCGAGCGCACTCTTTCGTGCTTCTGCAAAAACCAAAATAATATCGTCCGGTATCAACGGTACACGGTTTGATATTAAAACAGAACATACTCATTTCAAAAAACTGAAGCTCTCTCTTGCCGGAAAGCATCAGGTGACGAATGCCATCCTGGCGTTGAAGACCATTCAGCATCTCAGTACAATAGAGACAATTCACGTCCCTGAATCGGCTATACGCAAAGGATTGGCGCGTGTTCAATTGTATTCCGGCTTACAATCACGGCTTTCTATTGTTCATCGCAATCCGCTCATCATTGCCGATGTTGCCCACAACCCGGACGCCGTGAGCGCATTGGTTCGGTCATTACAGGATGTACGCATGAACAGTGTTATACTAGTTTTCGGAGTTTCTGCGGACAAAGATTTCCTGCGAATGGTGCAGTTGCTGAAGCCGATAGTGGACAGGGCAATTGTGGTATCAGCCAAGACCGAACGGGCGCGGCGTACAAGGGATATTGTGCAGGCACTTACGGAACAGCATATTCCGGCGGAAGTTGAAATT
>DASWKY010000170.1:0-4520 GCA_036396395.1 Bacteroidota bacterium
TTGAAAAAGCAATGCAGGAACAATTACTCAAACGCGACTACGAACGCGTGCGCGAAGAGCTGAGCCGTTTGTCCGGAAAAATCGTCGGACGAAGCGCGGAAATTAAGCGTATTCTGGAGCAAATCCGCCGCGTGGCGATGACGGACGTAACGGTGTTAGTGATGGGCGAATCCGGCACCGGCAAAGAACTTGTCGCGCAGGAGATCCATGCGCTGAGTAAGCGCGCGCAGAAACCGTTCGTCGCGGTCAATTGCGCTTCGCTCGTAAGAGGATTGATCGAAAGCGAATTATTCGGACACCAGCGCGGCTCGTTCACCGGCGCGATGCAAAACAAACTCGGCAAGTTTGAGCTTGCCGAAAACGGCACAATCTTTTTAGATGAAATTGGCGACCTCGACTTGCAGTCGCAAGTCAAACTGTTACGCGTCCTGCAGGAGAAAGTCGTGGACCGTGTCGGCGGCTCGGTGCCCATTTCGATTGACGTGCGCGTCATTGCCGCGACGAACGGCAATCTCTCGGAGATGACCGCCAAAGGCGAATTTCGTGAAGACCTCTACTATCGGCTAAATATCTTTCCTATCACACTTCCGCCGCTCAGACAGCACAAGGAAGATATTCCGCTCCTCGTGCAGTACTATCTTGAACGCTACGGTCCCGAGTTAGGGAAGCCGAATCTCTCCGTCAGCCAATCCGGTATGGAGTATTTGACCCAATATGACTGGCCCGGAAACGTGCGAGAATTACAAAATACCATCCAGCGGGCTATCCTTTTCTGTTCAAGCCAGAAAATCGAGGCGGCAGACCTTCCGAAAGAACTTACGGAGGGAAAAGCCTCACCATTGAGTAATATGCCGCTTCCTGTGCTCGAAAAGCAGGCAAAAGATTCAGCCGCAAGGATAGCTATTCTCAATGCGCTTGAGCAAACCGGATGGAATGTCAAAAAAAGCGCGCAAATTCTTTTGATACCGGAAAAAACCTTGTACGATAAATGCTCGAATCTTGGTATCAAGTTGAAAAAGGCTAATAAAACTCAATAATCATGAGCTTTTTGTTTCAAGATGGAAAAGCGGTATTCCGGTTTATTCCGAATACTAGTGTAGCTTTAGACCAAGTTTCTCAACCTCATTGATTTTAGGGAAGTTTCTGACAATATTTTAAGATAGATGCGACATCGTTTTAGTACTTGGTAGATATTTTATTTCACATTTGCGTAACACCAAATAATAGTTGAGAAGCATTCGGACGGCTCTGTCCGTCGAAAATGAGTGTAAGGAGTTTTCATGCGTGGGCACGATTACAAAATTGAAGTAAAAGACCGAAGCGGAAAGCCGGGGAGTCGATACATCACGGCGATCACGTACTTTGCCGCCCGCGAAAAAGCGAACGCCCTCGCCAAAGCGCAAGGCTGGACGATCTCTTCGATTCATAAAAAGAAAAACTTCTTCTACAAGGTTCAACGCGGGGCGACGGCGATGGAAGGCACGCAGTCCGCGTACACACGCGAAGAAGTGCTGGAAGCGTTAAAGCGCATCGGCGGCGAAAAGATTACCGTACGCCGCGAGTTTGAGATCAATTCCCGTGCGCCGATGAGCGAACTGGTCTCCTTTATCTCGACCAGCGCAAAACTGCTCGAGCAGAAAATGCCGTTTCACGAAATCCTTCTGATTATGTCCACCAATGTGAAGGATAAGAACTTGAAACGCGCGTTGCGGGATATTATCAAGGATTTAAAAGAGGGCATGGATTCACGCGATGCGTTCCTGCGCCAATCTGCCGTATTTGGCGATGACACCGCGCTCATGCTCGGTTTGGCGTCCCGAAGCGGCAACATGAAATCCATTTTTGAAAGCGTAGCACGTTTCGTCGAACGGCTGGCGGATTTCCGCAAGGCGCTCGCCAGTTCGTTGATCCTTCCGGCGGTCACGTCGCTTGCGCTCATCGGCGCGCTGGCGTTTTACGTGCTGGTGCTCCTGCCGGATATGGCTGAAACGCTCGCTCCCATGTCAACCGGGCTTCCGCCTCTCACACAATTTACCATCGACTTCAGCGAGTTCGTCAAAGAACATATTATCCTGCTCACGTTTCTTCTTGCGGCGCCGGTCATTGCGTTCTATATGTACATCATGACGCCGAAGGGCCGCCTCATGTTAGACCGGTACGTCATCCGTATTCCCTACGTGGGAACCATCCTCCGCAACACGAGCGTCGAAATGTTCTGCCGCGTGTTGGGTATCATGTATACGTCTTCCGGCGAAAACATCGACGCCATCCAGTACGCATCCGAGTCGAGCCGCAACCATTACCTCGAGCACCAGATTAAAAATATTGCCATCCCGACCATGCTGAAGTACGGCACCGAATTGCCCAAAGCGCTCGAATGGACGACGTTCTTTCCGGAAATGGTTCTGTCGCGATTCAAAACAGCAAGCGAAACCGGAACCGTCAAAGACACCGCAGTCCAGCTTGCGGATTTTTACGAAATGGAAAACCGGTACGCGTTGAAAAACCTCACCAACGTCATTGAGTTGAGTATCTCCGGTATGATCATGATCGTCATGGTCTTTTTAACCTATCTGTCTTCGGAGTCGGCTTCGATTAAAATCGACTCAGTTCCCAAGTAAAGCCTCATGGCAATCGAAGAGAAAAATATCAGGCTTGGAACATACCGCAAAGACCTCGGCGAACACCTTGTCGATAAAGGCATTATTACGGCTGGGATACTTGCCGAGGCGATAAAAATCCTCATGCAGGACGACCAGAAAGTGCGCCGGAAACTGCACGACGTCCTGAGCGATGAGTTTAACGTGAACCGCGATAAACTCTACCAGGAGATCGTAAACTTTTATGCGTTCCGTTCTCTCGAAATCGCTCCTGAAGAAATTGACGAAAACGGCATTGAATTCGTCAAGAAAGAGCTGATAGCGTTGCCCGATTCTGCACGGATGCAAGCGTTGGAATTCCGCGTGTTGCCGTACCAAGTCGACCCGAATAAACCGGGACGCCTACTGGTAATCACCCCGGACCCCACCAAGCCCGAAGTCTACAGCATCGCGAGGAAATTCCAGTACCCCAAGTTCGAAATTTGCTATGTCAAACTTTCTGCGTGGGAAGAATTGTGGCAGAAAGTCAACATCGGCCGTTCGGAGTACGCCGATTTTGCCGCCGATTCCGGTGAGGCGCGCATTGAAACCGAAATCGAGGATGCGGAGATTGACGAACAAGCCCTGCAAGACGAAATTGCCCGCAGTGGACTTGTCAACCTCGTTGAAAAAGTGTTCATCGATGCTGTGCGCGTTGGTGCAAGCGACATTCACGTATTGCCGAAAGGCGAAAAGCGTACGGAATTCCATTTCCGTATAGACGGCAAACTGACGCAATGGTACACGCAGACCGATACGCGTGCCGAGGCGGTGTCCGCCGTCGTGAAAGACCGTGCGAAGAATCTCGACCGCTTCGAGCGCCAGTCGGCGCAGGACGGGTTCGCCCAGTTTATTATCGATAGCAAGACCGTCCGGTTCCGCGTCTCCGTGATTCCCGTTGTCGGGAAGGAACTCAAGAGCAAGTATGAGTCAATCGTCATCCGGGTACTACAGGACCCGAAGTTCAGCGTCAATGTGAAAGACCTCGGTTTCGATTCATACGCCGAGAAGTACTTCGTCAAGGCTATCTCGAAGCCGCACGGCATCATTATTGTGACCGGTCCGACCGGAAGCGGCAAGAGCACCACGTTGTTTGCCGCGCTCCGGACGATCATGGACCCGTCAAAGAACGTTATCACCGTGGAAGACCCGGTCGAGTACTACATAGAGGGTGCGCGGCAAGTGAAGCTCAGCCCCAAGCTGGATTTCGAAGGCGCGCTGCGGGCTATACTTCGTCATGACCCGGATATCGTGATGGTGGGCGAGATGCGTGACCGCAAAACGGCGGAGATGGGCGTGAAACTCGCGAACACGGGGCACTTGACGTTTTCCACGCTTCATACCAACGATGCCCCAAGCGCCATCGCGCGTTTATACAAAATGGGTATCGAACCGTTCTTGATTTCCTACTCAGTCAACCTTGTTCTTGCCCAGCGTTTAGTGCGTAAGCTGTGCGAGCGTTGCAAAACTCCCGCCGTCGACATCGACCGGGAACTGTATCTGAAGTTGGGCGTCACCGAAGAAGAGCTTTCGACTGCTAAATTATTTAATGCTGTCGGGTGCAAGCATTGTATGAAAGGCTATAAAGGACGCGTGGCGATCCATGAAGCGTTGTACTTCACAAAAGAGATTCGAAAGATTATTCTCGAAGCCGGCGATGTTGTGGACGAGGAAGCGATCCGCAGGCAAGCTTTGAAAAACGGCATGCGCACGCTTCGTGAAGTCGGTTTGGACCTTGTGAAAAATGGCATTACGACGCTGGACGAAATCGCCAGTGTAACGGTCGAAGACGATTAACACCCCGGATTTTTCCCCTACCAAGCTGTCTCACTGATAGACAAACCAATCCTGCTTGCCATATCTATTAAGTCATTGACTAAT
>DASWKY010000171.1:0-2690 GCA_036396395.1 Bacteroidota bacterium
CTATAATTCCTTGTGCCCCTGGTCAAGAGGGTATTTTTCGTGAATTTCTCTTAGCGCGTTTTGAGAGTCGAACACTTCTTGTCTAAACGCTTGTGTGTAGATGTCGTATTCTTAAAAAAATATAGTCTAAAATGGACTATTTGTCAAATGGTCAAACCTTCAGTTCCTGCTCTTTATACTGGAGTTCGTAGAGTCGTTTATAGATACCGTTGAGTGCGAGGAGTTCCTGGTGCGTTCCCTGCTCGCGGATTTCTCCTTTGTGCAAGACGATAATCTTATCCGCGCGTTGGATGGTAGAAAGCCGGTGGGCAATCACAATAGATGTGCGCCCTTGCAAGAGCTTCCTGATTGCCGCCTGGATTAACTGCTCCGTTTCCGTATCCACACTGGACGTCGCCTCATCAAGTATGAGGATTTTGGGTTGGTGTGCCAGCGCGCGCGCAAATGACAGAAGCTGTTTTTGTCCCACGGAGAGCGTCGCACCGCGTTCCTTGACCTCGGCGTCGTACGTTCCCCGCAATTGTTCGATAAACCGGTCAGCTCCGACGACACGTGTCGCCGCCTTCACATGCTCGAGAGAAATGTCTTCATTTCCGAGATTGATATTTCCTTTAATATCACCTGAGAAGAGAAACACTTCTTGTTGGACAATCGAAAGGTGTTTCCGCAAATCGTGTGAACGCAACCGCTGGATATTCACGCCGTCAACCAAAATCTCGCCCCTCTGGACTTCATAGAATTTGCTGAGTAAGCTCGTAATCGAAGTCTTCCCAGCGCCGGTGTGCCCGACAATGGCAACGGTTTCTCCCGGTTTAATGTGGAAAGAAATCCCTTTCAGCACCCATTCGGGGGACCTCGCGCCATCCGACGGGACATTGTAGGCGAACCAGACGTCGCGGAATTCGATTTCACCTCGTACCTTGTCTAACGGGACAGGTTGCGCGGGTTCGGCGATGGTTGTATTGTCGTCGAGCAAATGGAACACGCGTTCAGACGATGCCATCGCGGTTTGCAGGATGTTGTATTTTTCCGATAAGTCGCGGATTGGCCGCCAGAACATTTCATTGAATTGCAGGAACGCCATGACCGTTCCGAGCGTGATCGCTCCATCGAGAACTTGAGCGCCGGCATACCAAATGATGAGACCGATGGCGATCGCGCCGATTAGCTCTACCCCGGGATAAAACAGCGCGTAGTACAGAATCGATTTGATGTTTGCGTCGCGGTGTGCCGCGTTGATGCCGGAGAACTTCTCGAACGATTTTTTCTCGCGATTAAAAATCTGGTCGACCAGCATGCCCGTAATATGCTCCTGCATGAACGTGTTGATCCGGGCGATTTGTATGCGCACCTGCCGGTAGGCTTCCCGCGCCCGCTTGCGAAACAAGAACGTGCCGTAAAACAACAGCGGCAACACACTCAACGTTACCAGCGCAAGCTCCCAGTTCATGCTGAACATGAAATAGAAAATGCCGATAATGGTAAAGACGTCCGTAAACACCATAACGATACCGGAAGAGAACATTTCATTCAACACTTCGATATCGTTGGTCACGCGGGTAATCAGCCTGCCGATGGGATTCCTATCGTAAAACCTAAGCGAACGCTTCTGCAAGTGGGCGAAGACCTCCATGCGGAGGTCGAAAATAGTGCGCTGTCCGATCCACTGCGTAAGATAGGCATTGGCGTATTGCATCAATCCGCGGAAGACAAGCACGCCGAAAAATGCCAGTGTCGTCATCAAGAGGCCGTGCTTATCGTTGGCGGCGATGTCCGTATCGACGGCTATTTTCGTAAAGTACGGGCGTACGGCTTCAAGTCCGCTCACGAGAATGCTGAGCAGAATCCCGGCGACAACATGCCACTTATAGGGCCGGAGATACGTTAACAAGCGCCGCATCAATCGGGCGTCGTATGCTTTACCGAGAACTTCTTCTTCGTGCATAGATAAAGTAAAAAAACATTGTCGGTAGGTCGTCCTTAAGGACGACCATTCATTTTAGATTACTGTAAGAAAATAAATTGCATCTTGAACCGTTGTATGGGGCGACCTCATTCTGTTAAGCTTTATTTGTTCTGTCGGCGTAAACGCCGACCTACCGACATTTTATTCGTACTACATTTCCTCTAACTCCTGCTCCAGCAACTGTTTTTCGTGCAGGTGTGCGTAGATTCCGCCAAGCGTGACCAGCTCGTCATGCGTCCCCCGCTCGACGATTTCCCCGTTGTCAAGCACGCAGATCAGGTCTGCTTCCTTTACGGTAGAAATTCTATGGCTGATAATAATACTCGTCCGACCCTTCATGAATTCGCGCAGTCGCTTGAGTATTTCTTCCTCCGTATAGGTATCGACGGAGGCGAGCGCATCGTCGAGAATGAGAATATTCGGTTCGCGCATCAGCGCGCGGGCGATACTGGTGCGCTGTTTTTGTCCGCCGGAAAGCGTAATGCCGCGCTCGCCGATCATCGTTTCGAACTGTTTCGGGAATTCCATCACGTCTTTTGAAATCTGCGCGATGTCAGCCGAATGCCGGAGCCGCTCTTCATCGAAATGGTTATCAACGCCGTAGCGGATGTTTTCGGCGATCGTCTCGGAAAAAAGGAAGGTTTCCTGCGGCACATAACCGATGCTCGACCGCAACACAGCAACCGGAACGTTCGCAATCGGCGTGCCGTCAATCAAAATGACG
>DASWKY010000172.1:0-2304 GCA_036396395.1 Bacteroidota bacterium
CGTTCGAAGACGCCTTGAAGCAGAACATCCAGGACATCGACCTGTACAGGTTGTTGTTTTGGAACCATGCTCTTGGACCCGACGAACTGTGTTTATTCGGGGAGAAACTTGCGAAGGAATTCCCATCAATCGCCTATGACGTCTTTATGTGGCTTGCCAGTGTGTTCGAAGTGACGTATTCTTCCTACGACAATTTTGAGCTTGCGATCAAATACTACCGTCGTGCGGCGGCGTCGAAACCGGCGGAGGTCGACCCTTACCTCGATGCGTGCGATTGCTACGACCCCGACCTCAATATCCCGCCCGCCGATACTCTCATTGATTTCTTGAAATCCGGACTGGGCAACGTCATGAACAAAAAAACACTGCTCATGCGGATTTCGCAAATGTACCAGCTTATCGGTGAGCAGGATTTGAGCGATTACTACCGTGATCTGGCAAATGAGGCGGGAGGCTCGAAAGAATAAGTGTCCTCGCGTTCTGCTCTCCGCGGATATCTGCTGGTCTTTACTGCGACGGTATTTTGGGGCGGCTCGGCTTCTCTCGCAAAATTCCTGTTTACGACGCACTACGACCCGCTCATCATCGTCCAAACGCGGCTTTCCCTTTCTTTTCTTCTGTATGTTCTCTATTTTGCAGTGAAGGACCGTTCGGTGTTCCGCGTACAGCCGCGAGACCTGAAAGATTTTTTCTTCCTCGGCGTCTTCGGTTTGGCGGCGACAAATTTTGCGTATTATTACACCGTCAAAGAAGCGACGATAGCGACGGCGATTGTTGTGCAATACACTGCCCCCGCGTTGATTATGGTGTACGCCGTGTTTATCAGCAAGGAAGAGACATTGAACGGGATGAAGGTCATCGCACTCGTTTTGTCCTTAATAGGGTGTTTTTTGACGGCAAGCGGCGGGGATATTTCCAGTATACAGCTACGCGGATGGTCGTTGGTGAGCGGCATTGCCTCATCGGTATGTTTCGCTTACTTCGTCGTTGGCAGTAAGCACATCTTGCGGCGTTATTCCGTATGGACGATGTTGTTGTACGCGTTCGGGTTCGGGACGCTCTTTTGGCTGGTCGTTAATCCCCCGTGGGAGATTGCCGCTCAAGGATACGGCGCAAACGACTGGGGAATTTTTCTCGTGTTTGCCGTTTCCTCCATTTTGATTCCGCATACGTTGTTTATGCTCAGTCTGAACATCTTAGATGCCTCGCGTGCGAGTATTGCCGGCACACTGGAACCTGTGGTCGCTATTTTCATCGCGTTCATTGCGCTGGGCGAGGTGTTGAACACAGTCCAGATTCTCGGAGCCGCCGGTGTATTGAGCGCGGTGCTCTTGTTGCAGTTGCGTCCAAATGCACTCGCCGCACGGAAGGCGCTCGATGGCGAGTGACCGGCGCGTTGAAAAAGTCCGTGCAGTGTTACGCCGCCGCCAGCCGGACTTGACGGTGGTGATTGAAAATGTCCACGACCCGCACAATGTCAGCGCCATCCTCCGTTCGTGCGACGCCGTCGGCGTGATGGAAGTGCAGTTGGTATATACCGACGAAGAATTCCCGAAACTCGGCAAAAAAAGTTCTGCAAGCGCAAAGAAGTGGGTGGGCAACAGGAAATTCAAATCGGTGAAAGACTGTTACGCAAAACTCCGAAAGGAGGGGTTCGCCGTGTACGCAACACGGCTCACGCAACAATCGGCTTCACTCTATGAATTGGATTTAACGAAGAAAACCGCGCTCGTTTTTGGCAACGAGCATCGCGGCGTTTCGGACGAAGCCGCAAAGTTGGCGGACGGGAATTTCCAAATCCCGATGCACGGCATGATCCAAAGTCTCAACGTCTCGGTCGCCTGCGCGGTTAGTGTGTTCGAAGCCCTGCGCCAGCGCACCGCAAGCGGCGATTACAACGCGCCGAAATTTTTCACCCGCAAGCTGAATGCATTACAAAAAGAATGGACCTTGAAGTAACGATACGCAATGACCATACGCCCTGAAATCGCATCATTTGTAGAGCAATTGGAACAATTCTCGCGGCGGCAGTTTTCGCATCGCGAGGAAATCTGCCAGCTTGCCGAACTCGCCTGGTCGATGAACAAAACCGAACTCATAGAAGACGCGGCGTTTCACGCGAAATTCATTACCCGCGCATTGGACGTCATGCGCCGCATCGGCAGGGATGCGGACGGCTATGCCAAGATGGAGGGGGAATTCAGGGCAAGCACGGAAAAAGCGCTGACGTTGCTCAGGACGCTTGTAAAAGATTCGCCCGACGACGTGAAACAGCATTTTCTTAAGAATTTTATCTCGCCGAGC
>DASWKY010000173.1:0-5617 GCA_036396395.1 Bacteroidota bacterium
GAAAAGCCGGTAGGAAAAGCAAGGACAAGTAGAGAGAAGTCAGAGGACAGTAGTCAGTAGTCAGAAAAGCGAGAATCCTGAATATGCGATGCGGTAAGAGCAGGATTTGCATTTTTTGCATCACATTTTGACTGGACAGAATACGGGCATAAAAAAAGCAACCTATCCCAATGCTATGCCGTTGGTAAGGGTTGCGGATACCTCTCTCATATTTTTTTAAACCCAATTTCACTTCTTCATTCTGACCTCTGACTACTGACTACTGATTTCTGATTTTGAGTTATTTTACGACGGTATTCATGAGTTCCAACAGCTTCGCGAGCGTAAAAGGCTTTTCGATGTACCCCGAAGCCATATCGGATTGCCATGCGCCTGCGGCTTGCGCGGCGCTTGTCATCATTATAATGGGGATGTTCGCGGTTGCCGGTTCTTGTTTTAACGCTTCAACCATCATGAAGCCGTTCATGTTCGGCATTTGCACATCGCTGATGATCACGTTCGGTTTATGCTCAAGCGCCAGTTCAAGCCCCATCATACCGTCCTCGGCTTCAATCACAGCCCAGCCTTTCAGCTTGAGCTGTGAACCGATGGTCATGCGGTAGGAATCTTCGTCATCAACGATTAACACTTTTTTCACGCCGCTCTCCTTCTTTCATTCAGTAGAGGTCGCTTCAAAAGTAACGAATGGACAAAGGAAAAGCAATATACAAATTCGGTGTGCGAAACGCGGACTGCGGGATAATTTCTCATAATGAGATGATAGACGCAGAAAAGAGATACGGATTGGATTTCATCCCTTCTCTCGCTATATTTTGGGCGATGACAACACGCGTGGCGGTTGCGGTCATACGAAAAGGAAGGAAGATTCTCCTCTGCCAGCGTAAAAAAGGCGCGCGGTATGAATTGAAATGGGAATTCCCCGGCGGAAAATTAGAGCCCGGCGAAACCGTCCTGCAGTGCCTTGCACGAGAGCTAAAGGAAGAACTCTCCATCGAGATTACCGGCGTAGATAAAATGGAGATGCAGACGGCGGAATATGACGACGGGGGACGTTACGAAGTCGCGTATTGTTTCCTCTCGGCATTTTCCGGTGAACCGAAGAACAACGTCTTCGAAACGATTAAGTGGGTAACACTCGAAGAACTTCGTTCACTCGATATCCTTGAAGGCAATAAAACATTCATAGCGCAGTTGACGCATGAGTAGAGTAGTTTCCAGTTTCCAGTTTCGAGTTTAATGTGGTGAATAACAGCAGTCATTTATTGTCGGACAGTTTTGACAAACAAAAATCGGAAATCTGCAATCACCAATTCTGTGGTGCGCTGGTATCGGCGCAACGCCCGCGAGTTTCCGTGGCGCCGCACGCGGAACCCGTACCGCATTCTTCTCTCCGAGATCATGCTCCAGCAAACACAGGCGAGCCGCGTGGAAATCAAGTATCCGAAATTTCTCAAACGCTTCTCCACGCTCGCCTCGCTTGCGCGGGCGAATAAATCTACCGTCGTACGGGCATGGCGCGGAATGGGATATAATAATAGAGCAGTCCGGTTGCAGGAATTGGCTCAGATAGTTATGCGCGAACACGGCGGTAGGTTACCACGCACGGTGGAAGTCCTTGACGCCCTTCCCGGCATCGGCGCCTACACCGCCCATGCGATTGCCTGTTTCGCATTTGGACAACACGTGCCGGCGGTGGACACCAACGTTCGCCGGATTCTTTCCCGGCTCTACCCAAAGGAAAGCAAGAAACTCGACGTGTGGGAAGTTGCCAGAAACGTCCTCCCGCACCGGCGTGCATACGATTGGAATCAGGCGTTATTCGACCTTGGCGCGCAGGTCTGCACACAGCGAAATCCAAAGTGCGGGATATGTCCCGTAAATAGATATTGCCCAAGCGCGTATAAGGTGGCACAGGACCGTAAAACTATCGCTAAGCGGGAACGGGGGAGAAACGGTATCCCAGACCGTATATATAGAGGGAGAGCCGTGGAAATCCTCCGCTCATTAAAGAACGGCAAAACAATCACAGCCGCGCGGTTAGGCAAGCACATAAAGGTAAATTACACTAACCGAGACAAGTCATGGCTGTACCGCCTTCTCCAGACACTTGAACGCGACGGCGTTGTGTCTTTGAAAAACGGTTCGTCAACTCTTCATGTATCGCTTGCCAAATGAAGAACAACGCTCACCTCCCTCAACTCCGTACGCTGTATCTATCACGGAAAAAGGCAATCCGATCGCGCCTCACCGATTTTTCTCAGGTACCTGCTTCGGAATATTTTTACGAGTTACTCTACTGCCTGCTCACGCCTCAAACCAGCGCAGAACATGCCGGTCGCACGGTTGAAGAACTCAAGCGTCTGAACTTTGAGCGAAGAGAAATCAACCCAGAGCCGATTCTTTCCGATAAACGGCATTACATTCGATTCCACAGGACGAAGTCGAAACATCTTCTTCGCCTCAAGCAGGAAATGCATACTGTTCATAGTGCTCTGTCTAACGGGGCGACATCGTTTGTGTTAAGGGAGTGGCTGGTGAAGAACGTTATGGGACTCGGCTATAAAGAAGCGACGCACTTTTTACGTAACATCGGTAAGAACGATGGGCTGGCAATACTGGACAGGCATATCCTCCGGAATTTGAAACGATACGGCGCAATCCGCTCACTGCCCGATACGCTTTCTCGCAAGCAGTATCTTTCCATCGAGAAAAGATTTATGAAATTCTCCGAGCGCGTCGGGATTCCGGTTGATGAACTTGACTTGCTCTTCTGGAGCATGGAAACAGGAGAAATACGGAAATAAGTCGCCTGGTGCATCGGTAAATAATACGCCGAGTGGAAAAAATGACTCCTCATACTTTATTTTTTTATTCAATACCCCTATGAAAATCCTTGTAATCGGTGCTGGTCAGATGGGCACTGCATTGGCATACGATTTGGCACGTTCTCAGGGAGTCGAATCCGTAACGCTTGCGGATATGGACGCGAGCCGCGCGCACTCGGTCGCGGCACAGATCAACGCAAAAAAAATTCGGCATGCACGCTTGGACGTCGAGTACTTCGACGATGTGATCTCGTTGATGAGCGGACATGACTGTGCCATCGGGGCGACGACATTTCGGCATAATTTCGAATTGACGAGGGCGGCGCTCGAAGCAGGTGTTCACTTTTGCGATCTGGGTGGGAACGACGATGTCGTGCGCCGTCAACTCAGCCTCGATGCAGAGGCAAAAAATAGAAATATTCTCGTTGTTCCGAATTGCGGCCTCGCTCCGGGCTTCGCAAATGTTCTTGCGGCTGGCGGCGCAAAAAAATTTGACGAGCTGGATACGATTCATATTCGTGTCGGGGGACTTCCGCAACACCCGAAGCCCCCGCTGAACTACCAGTTGGTGTTTTCCGCGGAGGGGCTTGTCAATGAGTATTCCGGGATGAGTGTCGTTCTGCGCGAGGGTAAACCCGTCGAGCGCGCGGCGATGACGGAGTTGGAAGAGCTTGAGTTCCCTCCGCCGTTTGGCATGATGGAAGCATTTTTGACATCGGGCGGTGCTTCGATGTTACCGGCGATGTTTGAAGGCAAGGTACGGGAACTGGACTACAAGACTATCCGCTATCCGGGCCATTGCGAGAGGTTCAAGACGCTCCTCGATATTGGGTTCGCCTCGAACGAGCCGATCAGCGTGGGGTCGAATCTTCTTACTGCAAAAGAGATGTTTCTTGAACTCTTGAAGCGTAAACTGGGAGGCTCCGGCCATGATGCTGTGCTTGTGAGAATGGTGATTACAGGAAAAGGGGGAGGAATACGGCGTAGTTTGTCGTACAACCTTATTGATTTTTATCAAGAGAATGACAATATTAGTGCCATGATGAGGATGACGGCATTCCCAACGTCGGTTATCGCTCAACTGATTGTGAAGGGAAGTATAAGAGAGCGTGGCGTGAGGACACCCGAGCAGTGCGTTCCTCTGGACCCGATGCTGACCGAGCTAACCGCTCGCGGCGTAAGGGTCAGTGAGCAATGGCAGTAATGTAGGATGGAGCTTTTGTAAAACTATTCAGAGGACTCTATGGGTCAACAACAACTGCTGTTAGTGATTTTAGGCGTCATTATTGTCGGCGTTGCCATTGCCGTGGCAATTGTCATGTTTAAGGCAAACGCCGTTGAGTCGAGCCGCACCGCCATCATCAACGACCTGGGGTATTATGCGATGCGCGCTCGCCAATTTTACGTCAAGCCGCGTTACTTAGGCGGAACAGACCGGGACTTCACAAACATTACCTTAAGCATGCTGACACCGCTCTCGGAAAATGAGAACGGTCGATATTATATCGAGGAATCTACAAAAGATGAAATAATCCTGATAGGCGTCGGCAAAATCGTCGTGCACAACGACACGATTCGTATCCGGATGCGCGTCAACGAAGCGCAACAACTCGTCGAGATTATCAATTAACGTATGGCGCAACCCTCATTCGACATCGTTTCGGACGTCGACCTGCAGGAGGTCGATAACGCGGTCAACCAATCTCTGAAAGAGATCGGCCAGCGGTACGATTTCAAAGACTCAAAAACCACCATTGAGTTCGATAAAAAAGAAAAGAAGCTGACTGTCAGCACTATTGACGATTTTCACCTGAAAAGCGCCGTCGATATCCTCAATACAAAACTTATTAAGCGCGGCGTACCGGTGAAGGCATTAACGTTTTCCACTGCCGAGGAAGCGTCCGGCGGCACGGTCAGGCAAGCCATTAGCCTGAAGGTCGGTATCGACAAAGAAAATGCTAAGGTCGTTATTAAAGCGATCAAGGACACAAACCTCAGGGTGCAGTCGCAAATCATGGACGACCAGATTCGTGTCACCGGAAAAAATAAAGACGATTTACAGGCTGTCATCAATACACTGCGGACGGCGGAACTCCCAATCCCTCTTCAATTTGTCAATTACCGGTAAATGATGGATAAACGCGTACGCGTATTCAGCAGTCTCTACCTCCTCCTCTCTATCAGTACCGCCTCTTTCGCCGACCAAAAAAAAATTACGCTTCACCTCACGCAACGCTCACCCGTCACCCTGCGCGGCTTTGACTCCACAGGCGTCGCCTATCTAGCCCTGAACGATTTTATCTACGCGCTCTCACTGCCGGCGACGCGCAACGATACCGTACGTAAATTCGAAGCACGCCTTACCTCACATCGCATCAAAGTGAGCGCCGGTAATCCCTTCGTTGTCGTAACGGAACTCGCCACCAATGCGGCGACGGTTTCGCAACTTCCGCACCGCGTCGTGTTGAATGATACATCGTATTACGTACCGCTCCCCTCGTTCCTAGAATTATTCTCCCGGCTGTCGCCAACCACGATGACGTATGATGAAGAGAATGCTTCCATCATTGTCGGCTCGAATACATCGCGGAAACCATTCGATATCACCGGTATGGAACTTGAACCCCAGCTGAACGGCTACCTGATGACCATCAATTCGTCCCGCAAGCTGAGCGACGTGGAAGCATGGCTCAAAGAGGACGGCTGGCTGTTCGTCACCATCCCGGAAGCGACCGTCGATACGATTGCTTTTAAGAAAATTCGTGCGTTCGGAGCAATCCGCGAAATCCTTG
>DASWKY010000174.1:0-3623 GCA_036396395.1 Bacteroidota bacterium
TACTGTCTCCCGTCAGCATGACGACACACTCAAGCCCTACGTTACGTAGCGACTGAACCAACTGCTCGCTTTCCGCCCGCGGGTTATCCGACACGGCAAGAACCCCTAACACGTGTTTCTTGTCCGTCAAGAGGACGGTTGTTTTGCCTTGCTCTTCGAGCGTACGTATCCGTTCTTCAACTGCGGGCGAGCATACTCCAAGCTCCTCAATTAGTTGATGACTGCCCACGATATACGGCGTGCCGTCCACCGTCGCTTGAACGCCCTTGCCGGGGATCGATTCGAAATGTTCTATCCTGAGCGAATCAACGGTTATGTGCTCTTGCGCGGCTCTCCGCAGAAATGCATCCGCAAGGTGGTGCTCGGATTTTACTTCGAGGGCAGTGACAATCCGTAAGATGTGTTGCTCCGAGAGCGAATTGAGCCTCACGATATCCGTGAGCGTTTGCTTGCCCTCAGTCAGCGTTCCGGTCTTATCGAATGCAATAGCTTTAATCTTGGCAAGCTCTTCGAGGTAGCGTCCGCCTTTGATAAGAATGCCGTTCCGCGCCGCATTCGTCAGTGCGCTGATGACGGCAACGGGAGTCGAAATGACGAGCGCGCAGGGGCAGGCAATCACGAGTAGAACGAGCGCGCGATAAAACCACTCGCTAAACTCTTGCTGAAACAACACAGGCGGAAGGATTGCAACGAGCACGGCTAATGCAAATACTGCCGGAGTGTAATACTGTGCGAATCGCTCCGTAAATGCTTGTGCGGGGGCTTT
The DNA here is from genome assembly GCA_036396395.1 of Bacteroidota bacterium. Taxonomy (GTDB): domain Bacteria; phylum Bacteroidota; class Ignavibacteria; order UBA10030; family UBA10030; genus JAKEEG01. The sequence goes on from DASWKY010000174.1 coordinate 767, forward strand.
CTTGCTTTGCGCGTCTTCGACCAATTGAATGATGCGGGAGAGCGTAGTATCGTTGACGAGTTTCGTGACGCGAACTTCCACTGAGCCGCGTTGGTTGAACGTCCCCGCGTACACTGTATCGCCGTGTTTTTTTGAAACCGGCATCGCCTCGCCGGTAATGGTTGATTGGTCAACGGTAGAATTTCCAGACGCCACCACGCCGTCAAGAGGAATGCGTTCGCCGGGCTTGATGATGAGTATTTCATTCAGGTGGATTTCTTCGACGCCAACCTGCACTTCCGCGTTTCCGCGCTTCACAGTTGCAGTGGCGGGGGAGAGTTTCATTAAGGACTGAATCGCCCGCCTGCTCTTGTCTATACTCAGCGATTCCAACAGCAACGAAAGCGCAAAGAGAAACACGACCGCCGCGCCTTCCGCGTATTCTCCGATTGCCACAGCGCCGAGTGCGGCGACGGACATGAGAAAATTCATATCGAGCGAAAGATTCTTTGCCGCCTTGTAGCCCTTGAGAGCAAACTGCCAGCCGCCGGCGATAATGGAGAGAAGGAAGAAGGTTGTAGAAAGTGAGTCGGGAAGATTCAACCATACGAACAGTCCGCCCGACAGCAGGAACGACCCCGATAGGGCTGTCGTAACAAGCTGACGCGGCGGAGTTTTCTGTTCGAGAGGTTTCTGCGATGTTCGAAGTTCTTGCGCGGGCAACCCGATACCGCTGAGCGATTCGGTGATCGCAGTTCCGTCGCACGAGTGGCGGATTTTTATCGTGTGCGAGAGAATATCAAATTGTAGATTCTCAATGCCCGGCAGAGCTAAAAGCTTTTTGCGGATGAGGTGTTCTTCAGCCGCGCAGCACAAGCCGCTTACCTGAAATGTCGTCTGGCGTATTTCCTGTGCCGTCTTCATGTCATTCCGCAACGTGCCGCGAAGCGATACGGATAAGGTCTTCGATGTGCTCGTCGTCGAGCGAGTAGAAGACCATCTTGCCGTCTTTGCGGTATTTGACCAGCCGCAGTGTTTTCAGCAGGCGGAGCTGGTGCGAGATTGCCGATTCCGTTACGTCCAGCAGTTCGGCGATGTCGAAGACGCACAGCTCTTCCTTTGCGAGTGCGAGCACGATTTTCAGTCTCGTCGGGTCGCTCAGGACTTTGAACGTCTCGGAGAGCGATACCACCCGCTCGTTATTGCCGAGCGCTTTGCGCGCAGAGCGTATCGCCTGCCGGTGATTATGATGCCCGGATTTCGCCATAGTGTGAACACCTATTACAACTGAGCAATTGTTCAGGTGTTAAGATAAGGAAAACGGCGGAAAATGTCAAGAGGTAGTTAATAAAATTGAGTTTCTGCGGAAGGAACAGGGATGCACTGCCGTATATCCCTGTATTGCTTACGTTACTTTTTCAACGCCACCTGACCGAGTCTAGAAAAATTAATAGACTCGCCCAAAATCCGCGTTGCTTCCTGCGGTGCGTGGAAGCCGGTAGAGTTTTCCGCTTCGACGAAATCCAGATAGAACTGCGCTTTGCGCTGGTACGTGCGGGCTTGCGCGAGCTGTGCATCGGATTTGCCCGCCGTCCTCGCGGATTTAATATCGTTGATGAGATCAACCAGTGCATCCATTGCCGTGTTGCGGAGCGAAAAGGTACGACCCTGAATGGTCTCGACGCGTTCTTTCAATTCCTCTTCCGGCCATTTGTGGCACGTCTGGCAGGCGTTGTTGATGTTGAGGAGAGGGCTTCGCACATGGTGGTCGCTAATCTTGAGCGCGCCGACGCGTTGGTACGGCATGTGGCAATCGGCACACGCAACGCCCGAACGCGCATGAATTCCCTGACTCCACATCTCGAATTCCGGGTGCTGAGCTTTTAGGGCTTCTGCACCTGTTTCGGCATGCGTCCAATCCCTAAATTGTATTTCCTCGTAGTACTCCAAAATGTTTTCGACCTTCAACCCCTTGCTCCACGGATACGTAAGCCGTTTTTCCGCGCCTTTGAAATAATATTCCACATGGCACTGTCCGCACACATACGCGCGCATTTCTTGCCGGCTCGCCATCGTGTTCACGTCATAGTCCTTCACTCCTTGCGATGCTTTGAGCGCGCGAATGCCTTCCAAAAATCCGGGTCTCGTCACACGCAATTGCATCGTGCTGGGGTCGTGGCAATCAATACACGCAACCGGATGGGCGACGAGCTTGCGCGCGTCGGAATACGGCATTTTGTTCATCGCTTCGAAGCCCTTGATTAAATCCCCGCCACCTAATTTTTTATACGGGACATACACCGACGCATGGCAGTGCATGCACGTGCCGGGCTGTGTTGTCACAGCCTGACGCTCGGTGAATGTCTGGTCGTCCAGCATAAATGCGTGTCCGCGTTCTTCGCGAAAATCCTGCGCGAAGGCATATCCCGCCCACATCGTTTTCAGGCGCGGGTCTTCTTCGAGTCTCGATTGTGCCACGACGGAACGCGGGTCGGCGTTCGTCGGTGTGCGCTGGACTGCTTCGCTTCCGCCGTACCGCGTGCGTACCTGGTCGACGGTGCGGATGTACCCGTCGTATTGCAGGGGAAAATTCTTGCCCCACACGTCGGGCGAGTCGGTCGTGTCGTTCAATTCGACGACCCGGTAAAACGGGTTGCGCGCCTCCTGTTTGCGCTCCATGATGTTCATGAGAAGCGCTACGACTCCCACTGCCGCAAACGTTGTGATCACTGCGATGAGTGCAACGAATCTGAATGAGCGTTTTGTGGGCTTGGATGTATCAGCCATGGGAAGTTCTCCTTCTGTTGCTTATTATCGTGTCAAATGTCCGACGGAACCGTGGCAGGGGAGGCACGACAATGGTTCGTTTTGGCGATAC
>DASWKY010000175.1:0-5071 GCA_036396395.1 Bacteroidota bacterium
TCACCTTTTCGGGGCGTTCCTTGACCAAACTTTTTCTTCCGGTTCTTCTCCTTGTCGTTTTGTGCGCGCAGGGACTGGCACAGCAAGTACATCATTTCGAGCTGAAGCCGCCGGGGCTTGTTCTCGCAGATGTCAACTTTACGCTGGAACTAACGGCAAAAGATTCCGCAGGCGCCCCGGTTTCCTCCTTTCATGATTCCATTACCGTTTCCGGGATACAACGAAACATCCTTGGAACACTCCTTCCGGCCGTCGCGCATTTCACAAATGGCATTGCAACCGTGGAAGACGCAGTCGTTTCTCAGTCCGGTTCTACGGAAATCGGTGTCTCATACGGTACGCTGACTTCCACTGCGCAGGTACGGGTGATACCGGGCATTCTAAGCATTCTGCCGCCGTTGCTTGCTATTGTGTTATCCCTCGCGCTCAGGCAAGTCGTGATCTCCCTCTTCGCTGGTATCTGGCTTGGGGCTGTATTTATTTTCGACTATAATGTCATCGGGGGAATTTTCCGTGTCCTCGACCATTTTATCGTCAACGCGCTGACGGAAACTTCTCACGTCCAGATTATCGTGTTCAGTATGATGTTCGGCGGAATGGTTGGGGTCATCTCCAGTAACGGCGGAACGGTGGGAATTGCAAACCTGCTGACGCGCTATGCGAAAACATCGCGGGGCGGACAACTCTCGACACTCTTCATGGCGTTTGTAATGTTTTTTGACGACTACGCCAATGTGCTCGTGCGCGGCAACCTGATGAGGCCTATCACCGACAAACTGCGTATCTCGCGTGAAAAACTTTCTTATATCGTCGATGCAGGTGCGGCAACCGTCGCGAGCATTTTTATTATCTCAACATGGATTGGGTATGAAGTAGGACTGATCGAACAGGGACTCAAGAGCATCGGTTCAACGTACGACGCCTATGCCGTGTTTATTGACACCATCCCGTATCGTTTCTATCCTATCTTAACGCTCATTTTTGTATTCCTTGTCGGGTGGATGAACAGGGATTTCGGTCCTATGCTTACTGCCGAACGCCGCGCCCGAAGCACCGGCGAAGTCTTGCGTGAAGGTTCTCAACCTGCCACCGACCTTACGGAATCAACCGGCTCGTTTTCGTCGGATAAACCGTCGCGTTGGTATAATGGCCTTGTGCCGATCGTGACTATTCTTGTGGTAGGCTTATACGGGTTGTACTCTACGGGAACTGCCGCACTTGCGGAAGAGGGAATTACCTCGTACGGCGTTGGCGAGATCATCAGCAAATCGGATTCTTACGGCGCGTTGATGTGGGCGTCGCTTTCCGGCTGTCTCGCCGCGATTGTACTTTCTGTTGTCCAGCGAATTCTCACGCTGGTAAAGGCGATTGACGCGTGGTTCAATGGTGTAAAGGCAATGCTTCTTGCCATGCTTATTCTTATCCTCGCGTGGGCAATAGGCGCGGTGACGCAGGAATTACATACGGCAGAATATCTCGTACAGATATTGCGAGGAACCATTACTCCGCATTTGCTCCCGGTGCTGGTCTTTCTTATTGCCGCCGGAGTCAGTTTCGCGACAGGCACGAGCTGGGGAACAATGGCAATTATGATGCCGCTCGTTATTCCTTTGGGACACAACCTGAGTATCGACGCACAACTGACAGGTGCAAGCTATGACGTCATCCTTAACGGCGTTATCAGTTCGGTGCTTGCCGGAGCGGTGTTCGGAGACCATTGCTCGCCCATTTCCGATACGACTATCCTCAGCTCTATGGCGTCGGCGTGCGACCACATCGACCACGTCCGCACGCAACTTCCTTACGCCGTGCTGGTTGCGGTTGTCGGCATGGCAATCGGCGATATACCGACGGCGTTTGGGCTTTCTCCGTGGATATCTATTGCGGTCGGAACAGCTGTTATGACTGGCGTGTTGTACTTTTTCGGTAAAAAAGCCGAATAGAAAGGAATAGCTCTCATGGCTTCATGGAAAAATATTCCGTTACACAATAAAATTCTTGGCGCGCTGATACTCGGCGCACTCGCCGGCGTAACGGCTAATCTTACCGTAGGCGGCGAGAGTATTCAGGGATTTATCAAGAATGTCTCGGAACCCATAGGGAGGATGTGGCTTGGCGCGCTCATCATGGTCGTTATCCCGCTCATTATTTCGACACTGTCGCTGGGAGTTGCTGGGCTTGGCGATTTAAAAACTCTTGGAAGGATCGGTCTTACCGCCATCTTGGGTTTCCTGTTCCTCACTGCGCTCTCGACAATTTTGGGCTTAACGGTAATGAATGTCGTTCAACCCGGCTCTGGACTCGATCCGGCAGTAACGCAGAGGCTCATGGAAACCTACAAAGGTGAGGTGCAGGGTGCGATGGGGCTTGCCGGCAGTGTGTTCGGTATTGACTTATTTGTGAAAATCATTCCACGGAATCCAGTCCAGGCAATGGCAAACGGGGAAATGCTCGCGGTGATTTTTTTCTCATTGATGATTGGCGTTGCGATGACCATCGTTTCCCGTGAGAAAGCAGAACCGATGACTAAATTTATGGAGAGTCTCGGGCATATCGTTATCGCCATCATCGAACTCGTGATGAAAGTCGCACCTCTCGGTGTCTTTTGCCTGATTTTCAGCGTCACCGCCCGCTTTGGGTATGATTTGCTCCTCCAGCTTCTTAAATATGTCGTGACTGTCGTCGGCTGTTTAGCGACGTTTCAGTTTATTGTGTATCCCATTGTGATTAAGTTCATTGCCCGGAGAGACCCATTTGAATTCTTTCGGAAAACCCGCCTCGTCATGCTCACGGCATTTTCTACGTCATCGAGCAACGCCACATTGCCAACCACCATGCGCGTCGGACAGGAGGAATTGGGGCTTCCGAAGGAAATAGCCGGATTTGTCCTTCCCTTAGGCGCAACGATGAATATGAACGGGACCGCGCTCTTTGAAGGGGCTACCGTGCTCTTTCTCGCTCAGGTATTCGGACTCGACCTTTCGCTCGGCTCACAGATTATTGTCGTGTTGATGTCGGTTGTTACGGCGATCGGCGTGGCGGGAATACCCGGGGGGTCCATTCCGTTATTGATGATGGTCCTCGGAATGGTTGGCGTCCCTATGGAAGGCATTGCCATTGTGCTGGGCGTTGACCGGATACTCGATATGTGCCGGACGGTGCTTAATGTCACCGGTGATTTAGTCACCGCAACCATTGTACACCGTTTTGAAAAACCACAATAACAAAGAAATTTGAAAAAACTAAAACGTCCCGCTCTCCAAAAGGAAAACGGGACGTTTTTTGTTGCTCACAACGTTTTATGTTAGAAATCGGGACCTAACGAAAAGTAATACGTCGGTTCGGAAAAGCCAGAGCCTTTAAATCTCCAGGCAACATCTATACGCAACGGGAAGCCGAAGAAAAAAATGCGCGACCCGAACCCCGTGCCGATTAGTAAATCTTTCGGCATACTTCTCCCCGCCGCATCTTTTTGAAACGCCTGCCAACCCTTCGTGCTGGAAAACGCCGTCCCGACATCAACGAATGCCGTGCCGAGAATATTTTGAAATCCAATCGGCAACGCGCCCAGGATAAAGTACCGCACGAGCGGGAACCGCAATTCGAAATTCGCCAAAGCGTAGCGCGAGCCGTTGCGCGCATTATAATTATATCCGCGTAGAGGCATCACCGGCGTCAGGAACGCATAGTCTTCGACGTTAACGATCGGGAAGTTATTTTGTTCGAACCGCCTCGAAATCCATCCCTCGGTGCCGCCGATGAAGAATGATTGGCGGTTTCCCCCGTTGCTCATACCGGCTGTCATACGGAAAGCAAACACGTAGTCGTGTAAGAATGTTGTGTAATCGCGATAATCCATGGTTGTCGTTAAGAAATCGAGCGATTCATCGCTATACTTGGCACTGCCGTAGAGTGTCAGGAAAAACTTGGAGCCGTTATTTGGGCCGAACCATGCGCCCTGCCACAAAGAATTATCGTTCACGTACGTGAGTACGGGCAACAAGAACGACCTGCGCTGGGGCGGAATAAATGGATTATCAAGGTTATCGCGTGAGAGGTTTTGCCAGAGCAATGCCGCATCGATTCGATTGAACCTATCGATGGGATATGATGCCGCCGCTGCTAAACCCCACATACGGAACCGGTGCAGATAGGTAAATCCGTCCTCACTCCCCAAGAAAAGAAACTGCGCGTTATGGAACCCTTGAAATCCATAGTCTATCCTGTTCGGGCGATAATAGTAGGCAATTCCATAGTTGCTGTTTTTTAAATCAAGCTGAAGATTCGTCTGGAGGACGATCTGGTGGTCTCCCATCAGATCGCTGAACATCATGATGGTCGTTCCTTGCAAGCCGTAGAATGTGTTGTAGTTCGCCGTGCCATAAACAAGGTCGGCGGAGAAATTCAATTTATACTTGCGGGGGATAAATTTGCCTTCTGCATCCCGATTGCCGGAAATCTCAAAACGCTCATAACGTTCCGGCGTAGCGGTTAACGCATATGCAGATGTATCACGCATGTTACGTTCGGAAAAGACAAAATTTCGCATATCTATACGCGCCCCGGGCCTGTAACGATGCTCCTCTAATGTTGTATCGGCAAGAACAACAACACCGTTGCGCACGGCAACTGTGTCGCTGGTCGGGCGATTCACCGTCAACACTTCTCGGGGCTTTTCCTCGCGGGGTAAATTGAGCACTGTCTTATAGTATTCGGTCGCTTCCAATTCTGCAACCGACAGTTTGCGGTCAAACGGGGCACGCATGAGGAATAAATCAAACCCAGCTTCATGTAACGACGCAAACGCCAGCTTTGAGCCATCGCGGGAAAGTGAAAGCTGGTACACCCCGCTCAGCGAGTTCGAAATAGGACGTGTTGCGCCGGTTTCAATTTCCAACTCATAGATATTGTTGATGCCGTTTCGGTCCGACACAAACAAGAGTTTCTTGCCGTCGGGTGATGCAACGGGCGAGCCTTCATCACCATGCGGCGTGCTCGTCAATCGTCGAACTGATTTATCCGTAATATCGATCGCGTACAGGTCTTGCTGGCTGTAGTCAAAATTAATCAT
>DASWKY010000176.1:0-9161 GCA_036396395.1 Bacteroidota bacterium
CCGGCTGTTGTAATCGTCACTTCACCGACATCCGTGATAATATCCGTGAAGTAAGGGGATGGCTGTTCTACCAGAGTCGAATCGACAGTGAAGGAAAATTGCTTTCCGGCAACGCCAAGCTCAAGCTGATGCCCTCTTTCAAACGTCGTCTTGCGCGTGCGTCCACTGCCGGTCGTAATGGCATACGAGCCGAACAACACGCGGAATTTCCCGGGGCGCTCAACGGCAAAATCCCACGCCAAGGATTCGTCCGTGTTGACCCAGTTCCTGATTCCCGTATCATCTTTTCTGACCCCGTTCTGTTGCGCGTTCTGAAAGTTCGCGACAAGTCCGTACAGATTCACTGCGCCGCTTTGTTCTTGTTGGATGCGGGGATTGATGTCGAGTTTGCCTTCAAACTCGACAACGACAACCGAAACATTTTCATTCGGAGCCGCTACAGGAAGGTCAACTGAGAGCGACGGCTGTCCGGGAGCGTCGCCTGAGTTTTGTGTAAATGTGAGGTTCGCACCGCCGCCCAATAGCGAAGCTTTCTTCACGCGACTGCGTAGCCCCAGCAACAGCAACTTGCGGTCGCTGGGCCAGTCGAACACGTGCAAATAGAGTTTGTTCCCCTTGACCGTGATCATTCCCCATTCCGGGGGGATAACCCATGGACTCATCCGCGTATCATAGATAGCATCGCCGTATATTTTAAGCCAGTCGCCGACCTGTCTCAAGCGGTCAACGCTCGGTTGGGGAATCGTACCTTTGGCAGTGGGACCTACGTTCAATAAGTAATTCCCGCCTTTCGCTGTCACTTCGACGAGCGCGCGAATCAATTGTTTGGTCGATTTCCAATCGTGGTCGCTCTCTTTGTACCCCCACGAATGGTTCATGGTCGCGGGCGTTTCCCAATCAATTTCGATTGAACCGCTCGGCAGACGGTTATCGCCTTTCGTTTGGTAATCGCCCATGTTATTGCCGATACGCCCGTCCACCAAACAGTCGGGCTGCAGTTCATGCACAAGGTCTGCAAGCTCTTTACTTTGTTCAGCAGTCATGTTGCGCGGAGTATCGAACCAGATAAGCCCGATAGGCCCATATTGTGTGAGAATTTCGCGCACTTGCGGTATGACTTTCTCTTGATAGTACTGCGTAAAATTCTTGAGCGAATCGCTTCCGAAATCCCAATCGTTTCCAATTCCGTTCGGTTCGTTCCAGTCTTGCGTTTGGGAATAGTAGAAACAGAGTTTAATGTTGTACTTGGCGCAGGCTTCAGCCAGTTCCTTCATCGGGTCGCGTTTGAACGGCGTCGTGTCGACAATGTTATACGCGCTCGCTTGAGAATGGTACATGGCAAAGCCGTCGTGGTGTTTCGACGTGATCACGAGGTACTTCATCCCCGCGTCGTGTGCGAGCTTTGCCCACTCGTCGGCATTAAACTCAACCGGATTGAAGCGCGAGGCGAGCTTCCTGTACTCTTCCACTGGCGCCATCGCTCGATACAAGACCCACTCGGAGGCGCCGGGATAGATTTTTCCGTCCCACTCTCCTGCCGGAATGGCATAAATGCCCCAATGTATGAACAAGCCGAATTTCGCGTCGCGGAACCACTGCAAGCGCCGGTCTTTTTCCGTCGTATTCTGCGCAAACGTTTCAGAGAAAAACGGCGAAGCAATCATGAGTGCAATGACAGCCGCAGAAAAAAATATAAGCGTGCGTTTCATGGTGTCTCCTTTTTTTTTCGAGTCTCTATGTTATTCCGTGCGACGATGGCGGTATCGGTCGAGAACCACGGCAAGAATAATGATGCATCCGGTCACGATTTCCTGTACCCAGTTCGGCAATTCCATTTTGGTACTGCCGTTTGCTACGACCGTCATAATGAGAGCGCCGACGATACTGCCGAACACTTTGCCTTCGCCGCCCGCTAAGCTTGCGCCGCCGATGACGACCGCCGCAATGACGTCCAGTTCCATGCCTGAAGCGGTCGTCGGGTCGCCGATCGTGAGATACGAAAATTGTAATACCCCGGCGAGGGCGGCAAAACCGGAGCCGAGAACATACACGCCCATTTTTGTTTTCTCGACGGAAATACCGCACAGCCGCGCGGTTTGCTCATTCGACCCGACGGCAAAGACATGCCGTCCAAATTTCGTGTAGCGCAACACACCGCCCACCACCAGCGCGAGGACGATCATCAACCATACGCCGGGAGGCAACAACGACCACTGCTGTGACTCGGTCAACACGTTGAGGAGCCTGTTCAGCCAGCTGTCGGGCGCGAGGACGATTTGCTCGTCCGCGAGACCCTTGGCGGCGCCGCGTAAAGCGCCCCACATCGCGAGCGTCACGATAAACGGAGCCAGCCGTAATTGGGTAATCAGCGCGCCGATGACCGAACCGCACACCGCACCAATCACCACGCCGCCAAGCGCGGCTACCAGAGGCGAGGCGCCCGCATTCATCAACAGGGCAATGACCACGGTGCTCAACGCTATGACTGAGCCGACCGAAAGGTCAATCCCTCCGCTTATGATGACAATCGTCATTCCTAAAGCGGCAGTCCCCACGACAGCCGTTTGGAGCAACATCAGCTGGATATTGTCAGCCGTCGGAAAAGCTTCGGGTCGCAGGATGGAAAAAAGTGCGAACACGAAGACAAGCCCCGTCAACGGTCCAAGTTTTTTGAGCGCGTTCTTCACTCTGAACCCGTCGCCTCTGACATGACGCTATGCTGGTCAAGATCTGCAACAGGACGGGCTGAATGTAATTCTCCGCGCCGCATAACTGCAATGCGGTCGCAAATGCCTAACAGTTCCGGCAAATAACTGCTTACCATCAGAATCGCCTTTCCCCGCGTTGCCAATTCATCTATGAGTTTATAAATTTCCACTTTCGAGCCGACGTCTATCCCGCGGGTCGGTTCGTCAAGAAGAAACACATCAACATCGTGGTGCAGGAGGCGCGCCAGTGCGATCTTTTGCTGGTTACCGCCCGAAAGAGAGCTCACCGCCTGACGAAGATGCTGTATTTTGATGTTCAGCCGTTGCACCCAGGTCGATGTGGCGAGGTCCTGGCGAGACGGCAGGACTGTACCAAACGGCCCAAACCCGTCCAGCCGCGACAGCGTGATATTATCCGAAACCGAAAGCGAGACCGCGAGACCTTCGTTCTTGCGGTCTTCGCTGACCATCCCCATGCCCTGTGTCCAACGGAGCACCGGAGAAGCGGCTCCCGCGTAGACACCAATTCGAATTTCTCCGCGGCGTACGGGGTCGAGTCCGAAAATGGAGCGTAACAATTCCGACCTACCCGCGCCTATTAACCCGGCGATACCGAGCACTTCGCCGCGGCGCAGTTCAAACGACGCTGAGACCGGTTTGACGTCTCCGGCAACATTGTTTACTTCGAGCAGTACGTCGCCCGCTTTTCTTTTTGAGCGCGGGTACAGGTCGTCAACTTCGCGGCCCACCATCATGGAAATAATCTGTTTCGTCGAAGCCGATGGCGTCTTTCCTTCCCCCACACTCTTTCCGTCCCGCAGTACGATAAACCGGTCTGAAATCTGTTTCACTTCTTCCAGTACGTGGGAAATGTAAATCACCGCGTTGCCTTGCTTTTTGAGGCGGTGGGTCAACTCGAAAAACCGTTCACTATCGGCGACGGTAAGACTGCTCGTCGGTTCATCGAGGACAAGTACGCGACACCCGACCGCCACCGCGCGGGCGATTTCCACTAGTTGACACTCGGCGATGGATAAGGACCCGACGCGCAGGTCAAGACGGATGTCCGAACGTCCGAGTTGCGCGATCGCATCGGCGGCGAGCCGCCGCATCTCCGGACGATTGAGGAAACCCATCCTCGCCGGCTCCATGCCAAGCAGGATGTTCTCCTCGACGGAAAGATGTTGCGCGAGCGAAAGCTCTTGATACACCATTCCAACGCCGGCCATGCGCGCATCGTGCGGGTGGCGGGGCGTGAAGGGTTTCCCGTTCAGCAACATGTTTCCAGCATCGGGCTGTACTACCCCGGAAAGCACCTTCATGAGCGTACTTTTGCCGGCGCCATTTTCCCCGACCAGGGCGAGGACTTCGCCAGATTGCACACGTACATCCACGCCATCCAGCGCGATGGTTGCGCCAAAACGCTTGTGGATTCCCCGCATTTCAAGAGTGAGCGGCGATTGTGCCATGACAAGGAAATTACTGAATGCGTGTTATTGCAGACCAAGCAGAGATTTAATGTTCGGGTCGTTGAGATTTTCCCGTGTAATCAGTTGAACGCCTGTGTCAATGACGGGCTGGGTCGGTTCGCCCTTGATGTGTTTCACGATTGTCTTTACCGATTCATAGCCCATCCGCGTGGGGTCTTGCGCGACCAGCGCGTCAATTTCTCCAGCCCGCAACGCCTCTATCAAGGGCGGTGAAGTATCGAACCCGACGAATTTCACCTTTCCGGCAAGATTCACCTGCCGTAATGTTAACAACATGCCAAACGTTGACGATTCATTCGGGCAGAAAATTCCGTCAGCTTCTTTGAGTTTATCGACGAGGTTCATACTCGCCACCTTCGCTTCGCTTGCGGTCGCTCCTGCGTAACGGTTATCAACCGTCAACACTAATCCCTTGTGCGCTCCTATTGCCTCAAGAAAGCCCGCTTCCCGTTCCACCGTACTGGCTGAGCCGACCATATACCGCAACAAGACGATATTGCCCTTCGAGCCAAGCAGCGCGGCAAGATGCTCTCCGCCGATACTGCCTCCCTTTTTGTTGTTCGTCGCGATATAGCTGACGTAATCCTTTCCCGGATCGCCATTCAAACCGCTGTCATAAATCACAACGGGAATTTTTTTCTGCCGGGCTGAAGCCACCGGCCTCACGAGCGCGGCATTATCCAGCGGAGCGAGAACGATACCGGAGACGCCTTCGTTAATAAACTGCTCGACGATCGAGATTTGCTGTGCGCGGTCGTTCTCTTTGACGGGACCTTTCCACACCATTTCAATATTTAATTCTTCGGATGCTTTGCGCGCTCCCGCCTCGACGGATTTCCAAAACACGTGGGTCGTCCCCTTCGGAATCACGGCTATTCTCAGCTTCGACTGCGCCGAAAGATCGGAACCTGCGAGAAGAAGACTGTGAAGGAGAACAAACACGTAGACGAATAATTTTTTCATAGATTATCCCTTATTGTTTCGCTGACTGCTCCAGCTTATAAATATTTTCCATCAACATCCATTTTTTTCCGGACCCAAAAGCGGAGAGCGGGTTCTGGAACTTCCACGTAAACTCTTCCCACTCTTGTTGCCTGGGAAGCTTCGAAAGCTTCATCATTTGCCGGTCGTAGTCGAAGTCGGGTTCCGTCTCGATGACCATGAACATCCTTGTCCCCAAAAGATAAATCTCCATATTGAGAATACCAACCTCTTTCATTCCGGTTGGAATTTCAGGCCAAATTTGCCCGCTTTGGTGAAGACGCTTGTACTCTTCGATGAGAACGGGGTCGTCTTTCAAGTCAAGCGTCAGGCAATAACGCTTTCGCCTGAGAGTATCGTTGGAAATTTGTGTCGTTGCGCTCATCGTAGAAAAGCCTCTTGCAAGCCGCCGTCCACGGCGATGATCTGGCCTGTTGTTTTTCCCAGCCGATTTCCCACCAACAAGAAAATAGCCTCCGCCTGGTCTGCGACGGTGATGGGCAGTTTTGTCAATGTACGGTCTGCGTAAAATTGGGCGAGCCTGGAACGCAGTGCATCGTCGGATTCCGACGCTGAGAACGGAACATTGTATTTGACGAGGGAGGCGATGACACGGTCGCGCGGAAACATCGCGCTGCCGTCGATCACAGTCGCCGGCGCAACGCCGTTGACCCGCACGAGCGGAGCAAGTTCCACCGCAAGCTCACGCACGAGATGGTTTGCCGCCGCCTTGCTTGTATCGTATGCTACACTGCCTTTTTTCGATACGACCGCATTGACACTCGTTGTGAGCACAAGGGAAGCGGGCAAGCCTTGCTCCCGCCAAATAGCGGCGGCTTCCTGGGAAACAAGGTACGCGCCGGTGACGTTGATGGCGAACGTCTGCGCCCACTGTTCATCCGGAATATTCCCCGAAGTGTTCGGCGGGACAAAAATACCCGCGGTCACCACTACGGCGTCCAACCCGCCGTACGCGAGCAGAACATCGGCGAGCGCAGTACGAATATGTTCCCGCTTTGTGATATCCGCGCCCACTGCGATGGCAGGCCCGCACGATGAAATGCCCGTCCCTGCAACGCCGATTCCGTTTCCATACGTTTCGGTTATTTCTTTTGCCGTCCCCTTTGCCTGGCCTTCGTTCACGTCTATGCACGCAACATGAGCGCCTTCCTTCACGAGCCGTTGCGCGGTTTCCTTCCCGATGCCGCTCCCGGCGCCGAAGACTGCTACCACACGCCGGGCAAGTTCTTGTTCGGGCGGTTGGCGCCGCAACTTCGCTTCCTCAAGCGACCAGTACTCGATGTCGAACGCCTCTTGCTGTGGAAGCGCAACATACTCGTCGAGTGTCTCAGCGCCGCGCATGACGTCGACAGCACAGTTGTAAAATTCTGCCGTCACGCGGGATTCGCTTTTATCTTTTCCCCAGGCGATCATCCCAAGCCCGGGAATCAGGATGACGGACGGGTTCGGGTCTCGCATCGCAGGCGAGTCCGCATGTTTGCACCGATTGTAGTACTCGGCATAGTGGCGCCTGTACTTCCCGATGCCATCGTTGAGCTTGGCTTTCAAGTCGGCTATGGTCTCCCGGTCAGGATTCCAGTCGACGTACAACGGTTTTATTTTTGTGCGAAGGAAGTGGTCGGGACACGACGTGCCAAGTTCCGCGAGGCGTGGAGCATCGACGCTGTTGACGAACCGGAGCATCGCTTCGTCGTCCTGTATCGTCCCAACAAAACGCCGTTGTTGACTTACCTGTCCCCTCAGCCATGGAAGTATCTGGATGAACGTTGTGCGCCGTTTCGAAGGGTCGAGCGGGCTGTACTTCTTTCCGCCAAATGTTTTCTCCCCCTTCTCGCGTTGAGCAATGTACTCCGATGCCCGTTCGATGAGGCTGAGCGTAAGGTCGTAACATTCCTTGTCGCCGTTCGCCCAATTGATAAGCCCGTGTTGACCGAGCACCACGCCTTTTGCCTTTGGGAATTGCTTGCACACCTCGCGGAGTTTTAGACCGAGGTCAAAGCCGGGCCGTTGCCAGGGAAGCCAGACAACATCCTCTCCGTAAATTTTTTGTGTGAGGTCTTTTGAGTTCTTCGACGCCGCAACGGCGATGACTGCATTGGGGTGCATGTGGTCAACATGCTTGTAGGGAATGAACGAGTGCAACGGCGTGTCAATGGACGGCGCTCTGGGGTTGAGGTTGAACGTGCAATGCGGGTACAGTGCAACCATCGAGTCTTCTGCCGGGGTTTTCGGACCCTGCCGTCCCGACTTCACGTATTGAGACTGCAGAGCAGAAAGCTTCTCTTGATAGAGCGAGGAAAAATTCTCTTTTTTGGATGTTCGGAGATCGCCGCCAGAACCTTTGACCCAAAGAATTTCAACAGACTGTTGAGTCAACGGGTCGTTTTCAGTGATTTTTGAGGACGTGTTGCCGCCGCCCGTGTTTGTAATACGCTGGTCTGAGCCGAGCAGGTTTGAGCGATAGACAAGCTTGCCAACGGGGTCAAGTTTGCCGGCTTCCTGTTCGTCCCAACGGTAATTGACATACGCGAATATTTGAGCGTTTTTCATGCGAATTGTTCTTGTGCCAAGTACGGAATCGTCAACGGTCCTTGCGGCAGGACAGCGATCCTGACGTCTGTTCCGAGGCGGTCTGTTACTGTTTGTACTTCCTGCGCAATATCGTGACAAGGAATCAGGTGCGCCGCACGGACATCCTCATCCGACATACTACTATAGAGCAAGACTGTTGCGCGCTGCTGGGACCGTGCCTGAATATGCGCCTGCCACTGTTCAGGAACAGGCATCGCAGAGTGAGAAAGTAGGTGCAGAAGCTCATCGGGTCCGTGAACGCTGTGCAACAAACGCTCGAAGTCGCTGTGCGGTGGAATGCCCTCACAGCACTCGGACGCGACAATGATCGTCCCTCCTTCCTTCACAATCAGCGCCGCCGCGCTAATTCCTTTGGCGGTCTGGTAGAGATTCAGGTCAAGCGGGTAACCGCTGTTCGTCGAAATGACAATGTCGTACGGCTCAGCCACGCGCTGCATTGCCGACTCGCGCACAAATTCACAACCGACCTTGTGGCTCTCAAGCAGATGACCGGCAAACACGCCGGTAATTTCTTTGTCGTTATTAAGCGCGACGTTCAATAAGAAACTTCTGCCTGCGCGCAAAGCGATGTCGTGCATCTCTTCCCACGTCGGGTTTCCCTCCGTTACGCCGAATGTTGCTCGCGGGTCGGCGATGTTGCGATAGCCGTGGTTGCTCGAGATGGTTTCCAACGCCGCAATTCCCGGCATGATGCCCTTCACGCCGCCGCTGAACCCGGCGAACAGGTGCGGCTCGATGAAACCGGTCGTGATCCGTACGTCCGCCTCGACATAGTGGCGATTCAAAAGAGCTCGAGCGCCCGACTCCGTAACTCCGAGTTGAACGTGCGCGTCCACATTCTCAGGTTCGTGGTTCATCACGCGATACCCGGCAACGACCGCAGGAGTCAGCATACGCTCCAATTCTTCTTTCGTATTCGGACGGTGGGTGCCGAGTTGGTTCAAAAGAATAATTTGCCCTCTTCGGACGCCGTTGCTCTCCAAATACTCCAA
Source organism: Bacteroidota bacterium (assembly GCA_036396395.1). GTDB lineage: Bacteria > Bacteroidota > Ignavibacteria > UBA10030 > UBA10030 > JAKEEG01. The sequence continues at coordinate 8,785 of DASWKY010000176.1, forward strand.
CAACCAGGGGATGATGCGTTCGTTCGGCGTCGCGCGCGTTAGGTCGGTGAATGTAATACAGATTTTACAATCTGGATGAAGCCATTCGCGGAGCGGCTCAACGCCCAGGGGCCGGTCAAGGGCGGCGAGTACCGCCCCCCGTTCATCGGGCAAGCCGGGCTGATGCTTCGGTTCGATGATATCCACACCGACGCCTCTCAGTTCAACGTTAAGCATCCCCTTCCCATACGCGAGCGCAATGTTTGTTTTCATCAGTGTACTATCAGTTGATGTTTCTTCGCAGTGGTATTCCACACAGCGGTATCTGCCGGTTTGTAAAGCTCAAGCGGGAAAGACGTCCGCACAATTTCCCTTGCGGCTTTCAGCGACGGTAGATG
>DASWKY010000177.1:0-2647 GCA_036396395.1 Bacteroidota bacterium
AACACGCCAGTACATTAAAATGATAGTATTGCTTGCCGTTTTTCGAAAACCGTGTCGTGCCGTCCATCATCGTGCCCGCCCAGACCGGCTCGACGTAGGTTGAACACAAGCTCGGCTTGCCGTTCGTACAATAGAAGCACGTGCCGCAACTCGGCGCCCAGTTGAGCGCTATGTGGTCGCCCGGCTTTACGCGAGTCACGCCCTCGCCGATGGATTCGACTACCCCCGCGCCTTCGTGCCCCACCACAACCGGCAACGGGTGCGCCGTCGCTCCGGTTGCTAAATGCCAATCGCTATGGCAGACGCCGGTCGCCGCGACCTTCAAGAGCACTTCCCCCTTGCGGGACGGTGCAAGCTCCAGCGTTTCGATAACAAAAGGAGTGTTCGTCTTATATAAGACTGCGGCGCGTGTATTCATGAGTAAGCCTTCGGAATTGGGTTAAAACCCGGAATAGTTTTTTGGATTTCGTGTCCACGCCCTGAAGGGCGTGGCTATAGCCCCGACCTTTAGGTCGGGGAAATAAAAACAAAAAAACTAGGGCTTCAGCCCCTTACGCGTATTTTTGAAATGGGTTCTTGTGTCTTAGTGTCTTCGTGGCAGAATTGTTTTTTATCGAAACCGAACCGTCGTTTTCTTGTTCAGTTCGACCTTCAGTCCGGGATGTTTTTTCATCAGCTCTTTGACTTCGTCGTCGGACAGGTTGTCGTTTTTCATGGCGGCACGGAGAAGATTCTCGTCTGCGGTGAGCTTGTCGAAATCAATGTCCGTCAAAATAATTCTCGATTTCTCGCGGAACGTCGCGTCGCTCTCCACCACCGTGCCGTCAATTTCAATGACGGTGGAAATTCTAAAATCCTTCAGCAACGTGCGCGCCGTTTCGATGCTCTCTCCCTCGTCTTCCTGTTCTTCATCGGAAAACGCTCTTTTGTTGCGTTCCACGGGAGGTGTAGAGATAATCAGCGTCGCGGGAGAGCCTTTGCGAAACTCGAACGTAATTTCTTTCCGGTCTTCTTCCTCGTCGCGGTCGCCCGCAGAGTTCGGCTGTTGGAAGTCGGGTATCGTTTTGACGCGCAACGTGTTGATGTCCTTAAACGCGTATGTCGCTTCGTAACCTTCGCCGTCTTCAGTAAGAGCTTCTCCCGATATGAATGTTACACCCTCGCCCATCGAGCCGGCTTTCTCGCGTAAGGTTTTCTGGTCGAAGAGTTCCTCCCCATCTTCTTGTTTTCTTTCATCGCCTCTCATTTGTTGAGTCAGTTTTAACATCATGATGATCATTTCGTTTTTCAGGACGACGTGTTCGCGCACCGTGCCGCTTCCGTCCCGCTTCACGGTAATGATTGTCTCAACTTCGAAACAACCGGAAAAAACCGCTACACTAAACAGAGACAACACAAAGATGAAGGACGTTCGCATACCGGTTCTCCTTATCGACAAGTCTATTTTATGCCACCGTAGACGGTCATCGGGCCGTATTTCCAGAAACATTCCGGGTGCGCGAACCCGGCTGTTTTCAAGGCAGAAAATTCTTCATACAAAGAAAAATATTTGTCTTCGTCTGCCCAGTTGGCGAAATGCTGTCGGGCATCCTGTTCTTCGATGCCGGCGCTTTTCATGAATTCCGTCCAGAGTACATACGTCGCCTGTTGAGTGCGGTGTTCCGGATTCATTGTTGCGTCGCTGTTCGAAAATATTCCCGGCGAGCGGAGCGCCCGATGGATATTCGAGTATACAGTAGATTTGCGCGCGGCTTCCTTGATATGATGAAGCGAGATACACGCAACGACACCATCGCATTCCGGCAAGGGTTCTTCGAACGACCGCTCGACGAGCTGAATCCGTTTGCCGTACTTTGCGAGTCGACGACTTGCAATCTCAAGCATTTTCTTGTCGGTATCCCATACTTCAATTTCCGCGCGTGGAAACTGTTCTGCGACCGCTGCCGATAACGCTCCGGTTCCACCGCCCAGGTCGATCACGCGCGGCTTCTCCGGAAGTACGCTTGCGCACCACCGCACTACCATCGCGTGCATCGTCTCATACTGCGGAATGAGTGTCCGGATGAGTTTGTCGTATTCCGCAGCATCAATGTTAAAATGGTGCTCGACAGAGTGACCCGTCTTCGTCATTTGTGCTCTTTCTCCGGTTCCACTGACAGTAAATCTATTTATCCTTCACTTCAATTTCCCAGCCCTCAAACTCGCCGCCGTTGCGCTCGGCGAGCGCGGTGAGCCGCTTCCGGTATTTTTCGAGCGTCGGAAACCGCGGCACCACATACTGAAACGCGACGCACAGCCACTTCTCGTGCCCGTCGTGCGGCGGGCTGACATCAACAGTGAATCCCTGCTTGGAGAGTTCTGCCGCCGCTTTGTATGCACGCTCTTCTGCGGCAAAATACATCCAGAAGCTTACTTCGTGCAACTCGTTGACGTTGGAGCCTAATTTGGCGAGAAGCCCGAGCACGTGTTTATCCGCCTTGGCGACAGCCTGCGCCGGGTCTTCGCGCAACTGTTCCTTGCTTGCTTTTTTTCTGGCGGTCGAACCGCGCGAGCGTTTTTTGTTAGTTGCCATCGCTTGCTTTACTGGATAGCCCAACGATCTCCAGCGTTACCAACAACGCGCGCTGGGTGCCGAGATAACTATTTG
>DASWKY010000178.1:0-2390 GCA_036396395.1 Bacteroidota bacterium
CATCGCCGTCGGCGACGCCGGGGATATTTTTGATTTTCGCGCGCACGTCGTTCGCGATTTGGTCGGCGAGTCCGCAACCGGGAGTCGTCAGCGTCATCCTCACGCCCACCCAGTTATCAACGATGGTGACGTCGTATACTAATCCCAAATCAACAATGTTGACGGGAAGCTCCGGGTCGTAACACTCGCGGAGTGCTTCGTACACGGCTTCTTGCGTGATGGCGGGTTGTTGGTCCATGAGAAACAAGATACGGACGGATGCGTGAAATAACAAACAGGGGCACAATGCCACGCGCCCCTGCAAGAGAAACTCTGTTAAACAAACCTTAATGCGCGTCTTTTCTTCGTTCGCTCTGGGGTATGACCGTCGTGGTTTGCGGCACGTGGTTCGTCTGGAAGTATTTTTTATTTTTCAGCAAGTCCTCCACCTTCACCAACACATCGCCGCCTTTTAATCGCGAAGCTAAGTGCAGAGGAGCGCACCCAAAGCCCTCCATCGAGCCGCTTTGCTCTTCGTCACCCTCCGTTGCAACGGCGAGGACGCTCATGGCGGAAGGCGCTTCGCAGACCGAGCAGATCAACTCGCCGGCGTCGAGATAATAATAACCGTAATTGTAACACGCCCGGCAAGCGTCGAAGGCAGTCGCGAACGTTCCCGTTCCGGTACGTATCACGAAAAAGCGAATCTGCGTGCCGTCTTCGTCTTCCCAGCCGTAACGGTGCAAGTCGCCGTCCAGTAGTTCGGTAACAGGCACGTGAATCATACCGTCTTCCGCATACACGGCGAGGGCGGGGGTAATGCGGACTTCAGCGTTAGAGGTGTAAATGCCCGTGAACCCCAAAAATAAAATTATCGAAAGAGTCGTAATGCCCGCCGCCACCTGCCAGCCGCGAGAAAATTTCTGCTCTGAAACGATTTTCCGGTTGCCGGGGATAAGAAACATGATTGCCGGAATACCGACGATGGCGAGAATGAACAACAGGTTGTTACGTACGATCGGTCCGAGAATGCGCATCATCTCCGGGCTGGGGGGAAAGACGCCGAGTTCATAAAACTCGTGCATACCGTTGAGAAGCAATTGCGCGACAAAGACAAGCAGGACAATGGCGGTTACTTTCAGGAATCGTCCGATGTCGATGTGCATGCTTCCCCGCACAAAGAGGAAGCCGAAGACAAGCGCCATCGCCGCTCCGGCGAACACGCCGAGCGGCGCTCCCCACAGCGCGCCGGCAGACGAAACCGCTCGAAGAAAAATCACCGTTTCGACGCCTTCGCGCACAACCATGAGAAAGGAAAATAAAAATACTCCCGCGTGCATCTGCCATGTGGATTTCTTCACAAGAGAGTCAACGCGTTGCTCGATCTCTTTTTTGATCAGCCTGGACGTCCGCCACATCCACAACACCATAGTTGTCACGAACGCCGCGGCGATAAACATCAGCCAGCCTTCGAACAACTCGAAATCCATCGCAAGCCGCTCGAGAATTATCGCGGCTACCACGCTCACAATAAGCGCGGCGGCAAGCGAGATATACACAGACCGCTTCAGCTCGGGCCTTCCGATCTTCGTAAGATAGACAACAAGAAGCCCCACGATAAGAGCGACTTCTATTCCTTCACGCAGGGTTATTATGAGTGATTCAAGCATAATTCAGCGTTGATGACAAGCAGAGATGAAGCCGGAACAAGTAAGACCAATTTAGTCGTATAATGTTTTCCAATCAAGGAATAGCAATGGAAAATAACGGAAAAAACGCATATGTAGTAACTATTCCTATGTTAAACCGTTTCAACCGGAGAAAAAACAATGATTCGATTACAAAATAAAGTAGTACTCATTACCGGCGGGTCGCGTGGCATCGGAGCGGCGGCGGCGAGGATGTTTGCCGACGCGGGTGCGCATGTTGCGTTCACCTACTTGAGCCAGAAAGCGGCGGCGCTCAAAGTGTCGGAATATGTTTCTCGCCGGGGGCGGCGCGTGCTCGCGCTAAAAGTGAATATCACGCGTTACGCGGAGGTAGAGAACGCCGTACGAGCCGTGCACAAACATTTCGAGCGCATCGACGTGCTGGTCAATAACGCGGGCATCTGGAAGCGCGCGCCCATCGAGAGGATGACCGAGCGACAGCTCGACGAAACGCTCGACGTCAACCTGAAAAGCGTATTTTACTTTTGCGGCGCCGTCGTTCCGCTGATGAAGCGGCAACGCTACGGCAGGATTATCAACGTCGCAAGCACCGCGGGGCAACGCGGCGAGGCATTCTATTCGCACTATGCCGCTTCCAAAGGCGGCATGATTGCTCTGACGAAATCTCTCGCGGCGGAATTGGGTCCGCACCACATCAACGTGAACACTGTTTCGCCGGGCTGGGTCGATACCGACATGACC
>DASWKY010000179.1:0-9403 GCA_036396395.1 Bacteroidota bacterium
TTCGATAAGCGCCCCGGTAACGCTTCCCCGTCGACGATATCCGTCCGGATGGTAATCGTCCCGCTCTGATTCACCGCGTCTTTCGCGTTCACGCAGAGATTGAGCAGTGCCTGATGAATCTGGTTATGGTCGGCAACGATCAGCGGAAGCCGTTCGTCAAGGCTCAGCATAAAATCGATGGTGCGGGGAAACGTATGATCCAGCATTTTCTTGAGCTCGTTGACGACGATGTTGACGTTCACCGGCTCGAACCGCACGTCGGTTTTTCTGGCAAAGGTCAGCATTTGCCGGACGAGGCTTGCCCCGCGTTCGGAGGCTTTCATGATTGCGCTCTGACAGCGTGCTACTTCCGGCGACCCGTTTCGTATGTTCTCCATGATCGAGGCATAGCCCATGATGACGCCGAGCAGATTATTGAAATCGTGGGCGATGCCCCCGGCTAGCGTGCCGATGCTTTCCATTTTATGAGAGTGGCGGAGCTGGTCCTCTAACTTTTTCCGCTCGGTAATATCCCGGAAACTCCATACTCGCCCGACACTTTTTCCGCCGATAGATTGCGATTGCGAGTACCGCTCAAAAATTCTTCCGTCCTTGAACTCCAGGATGTCGAAGCTTTCCAGTTCCGGTTTCGCGTACAGTTCGTGCACCTTTTGGAGAAACGCGTCAGGGTCTTTCAGTTGCTCAAGGACAAATGTGAGCGCTTTTCCGTCATCCTGCGCAGCGAGAACGGTATCCGGTATGTGCCACATCTCGACAAATTTTCTGTTGAAACTTCGGATCTTTCCGGCGGCGTCCACCACAAGAATCCCGTCGGCAGTCGATTCCAAGGTCGCTTCTAACAGCGAGAGCGAGGTTTCCAATTCTTGCTCGGCGCGCTTACGCTCGGTGATGTCGGTGGAAACGCCGAGTACTTGCCGTGCCATTCCGTCTCCGGAGAGAATGGGCCGCTTAATGGTCTGCAGCCAGCGGACGTTCTTGTGCGCGTCGGTCATGACCTCTTCACGGACAAATTTCTCCTTTTTTGAATCCATCACGTCACGGTCGTCGTTCCGGAAATGCTCCACCTCGGCACCGTGCGGGTAAAAATCGGCGTCCGTTTTCCCGGTGAGGGCTTCGACTGTCGTTCCGTAGGCTTCGGCGACCGCATGGTTGACCAGTGTAAAACGTCCCTCACGGTCTTTCGCAAAAATGAAATCCGGGACAAGGTCGATAATTTGCCGTAGGAACGCGCGCTGCTCCGCTAATTCGGTCTCCGCGTGCTTGTTCGCCGAAATATTCCGGATGACGGCCATGATTTTCGTGTCCTGCAACGGGAGCAGCCTCGCCTCATAATAATGCGTTTCGCCATTGACAAAGACGTATTCCACATTCACCATCTCTTTGGTTGTGCGCACACGCTGAATGGCATCTTCAAAGATACGCGCCATAGCTCCTTGCGGAACGTCCTGAATCTTCTTTCCCAGCAGCTGTTGGGGCGGCAATAAAAAATCTACAGACTGTCCTCCCTTGCAGTCGAGGATGGTGCCGTCTTCCTCGAGGACAAAATAGAGGTCGGGGAGAGCTTGCAAGATCGCCCGCATTTCGGAATTCGCTTGCAGCAGTTCCTGGGAGCTTAATTCGAGCGACCGCTCCAGCATGGTGCGGTCGTCGTCAAACTGCACATACGCCTGGTTGACCTCGTCGATAAATTGCCGGTACTCTCCAGCGCCGATATCGAGGTTGCCTGCGTACCGTTTTAGTTGTCGTTTTAAAAGGCTGTGCATCTCCGCCACGACTTATACCTCTTTGAATGCTGTGATGGTCATTGTCTGATTGTGCAGCTCGCACTTTGCGTTCGGCGTAAACGGAGAAATTTCACCGTACGAATAAAACCCGGTGAGGACGGTCTTCTCGCCCATGATATCCCGAACGCCCTCGACCTCTTCTTCGACCCGTTGCTTCAACACCATTTTGCGTCCGACGCAGCTGATAAGGATTGCGAGGTCGGGCGAGGAGCCCAGGAGCGCTTGCTGGCTTGTCTTTGCAGCGCCCGCTGCGCCGTCGATCAATCGGTCGAAGTTCGCTTTCATCAGGCGAGCGTACGAGCCTTCCGGCACGTCTCCGGCAAAGGTCATGCTCTGCTCAGCTTCATTCACGGAGAGAATCGTACGGACAACCGGTGTATCAGCTCCGTTGTTGCGGAGGCTGAGGGGAAAGAGCAATCCGGTGGCTGGCAGCCCCTTGGCATGCTCTCCCAAATATCGTTTATAAAGTTCCAGCGCCGATTTTCCGTCCAGCTCGTACAAAATATTACCCTCCGACTTGGTGACGAGCCGTTCCGGCCCGAACGAATCCCAGCCGCCAAGCGAACCGTACCCGACTTTCAACCGCGTGCCGTACAAACCGATAACAGCCACGACGCCTTTCTCCGGTATATCATCCCAGAGCACGAGCGTTCGCTCGAACCTGTCGCCATCTCCGGAAAGTCCCCCCGTGACACTGACATTGTCGGGCAACCGGCTTGTCAATCCCTTGACCAATTCGCTACCGTTCACTCCAAGCCCATCCGAAAGGACGAACACATGCACGAGTTCGGTCTTCTCGAGCGAATCTGCGAGCGTTTGCCCGGCTTCAAAACTGCACTTTATTTCTTCTATTTTTATACGACTCCCCATGACCCGCGTGTGCTCAAATTCTATTGCCGTCGCCACCAGCGATTGGTCGCTGACCTGCGTACCGCAGATTTCGCCCGCCGTTGTGCATCCGAGGAGATGTGCACCGGGGTATGACTTTTTAATCTCTTCAATGTGCCCGTACTTTTCAAAAACCGTCCGGTCGCCAAAAACTATCACCAACTGTGCTGTATCGCGCAACTGCCCGTGTTGGCGGGGCTCCCATCCCGAGTTTGCCATCCAGCGTATCTGTTCAATTCGCATATAGAATTTCCTCTCGTAAAGTTTTACGTTCCTTGTGGTTATTGTAGCGGATAATAACGTATCAATGAACATGCCACAAAATCACAGGGTAACATTTGAGTTTTTGGATGGCAAAACATGCATGTTTTGAATTTCGAGCGTTAATTGTAGAATTTACCGTCAGTGATCTCATTTCGACAAAAGCGAGACTTTCGCTTCCGATGGTCTATAGAATTGGATCTGCTAGCTATCGAGAATCGTATACACAATCGTCTGCCGCTCCGCGCCGGCAAGAGTCGAGCCGGTGTCATAAAACATAATCCGTGCTTCCGCCCTGCCGTTTATTGAGCTTCCTCCTATGAGGAGGTCTCGTATTTCACTTTTGCCTACAAGAACCGATGGTGAGAGTATATGCACATTCTGGGTCATGGGCCGGACAATGGCATGTAACGACGATGAGGACTGCTTTTTCTTTCCTTCGATGGTGATCTTCTTGCCTTCGCTTCCGGACACCCACTGGATCACCGCTTCATTCTCACTGCCCGTTACCCACACGATGGTATTCCCAAAAGGCTCAACACCGATACGGGGCGAACACAGGGCGGGACGCACTTCGACTTTGTTGAATCCCACAACTTGCAGGCTGAAGGTCGCCGACTGTGCTTGAGCGTTTGTCCATCCGAGGCTTGCGACTAGAAGCAGAAGAGCCGTTATCCGTTGTGCTTGCGTTGTCAGTATGTGAAGTGTGGTGTTCATTGTGTAGTTCCTCTCTAAGCGGAAAATCCGCAGCGATTCAAGTTGATGAAGTTCGCTGCGGATTCCCATTGGAGGATGCTACGTTTTTTTTAGTTCGTCAAGGTTAAGGTGATGACTTTGCTCGTTGACGAGAGCGTACCAGCTGTCGCATCCGCTTCGAACGTGTAGCCGATTGACTTTGCCGCATCGGCGCCTTTGGCAATTCCCGTAACCAGGTTGACCGCGCTGCCCGATGTTGCATTCGAGATGTTCACGTCACCGGCAGAGGTACCTTTGGCGCTGGCGAGGTTCATTTTCAGCGTGAAGCCTGAAGCAAGAACCGCGTCCATGTGCGCCGTGATTTTCAGGTTGTCGCCGACGTTCTGCGTGATGCTGTAGCTCGTCGAGTTATCCGAGACCGATGTTAAGGCATCGACGCCTGCGGAACCGGTCGTGATCGTCAGAGGACCCGGGTTGCCGGAAACCGCTATCTTATAGACTGCGTTCACGGCCAGTGATACGTTCTGCGTTGCAGAGGCTTGAGCAGAGGCTGATTGAACCGCTACTAAGCTGATGACTGCGACGACGAGGGTTGCGATGAGCTTTTTCATGATGACTTCTCCTGTGAATATAAGTTATTAGATTGTTAGATGTTTAATTTCTTGTTTCTAAACTCTGTATTGGGTATATCAACACACGTGCCAAACTCAAAAACCCTTTATTTTATAGGGTAATTACGATATAGTCTCATATTATATGTTCCATTATGATATTATTGCTCTAAAATGAGACTGTTTAATAAAACTCAATAAATTTAATATATATATCGTTTATTGTTTTTAATTGAGAATTTGATTAGAATTATGAATCATTTTGATACATTTTGGGTATTCTCTATAAATAATGAAAGGACTATGAATTCGCTGTTCTGCTAAGACTATCAAGGTGTATTGGTTCTGGCACAAGCCTTGTAGGTAGAGAGTAGAGAGACAAACAGTCTCTCTCGAAACAACCAAAAAGCGATTCATCCCATGAACACAGAACAACGAATAGAGAAAAGAACAGGAGCCGGTGCGCCGCAGGTCTTCTCAAAGGAATTTGAGGAACTCATTGCGCATGAATTGCGGACCCCGTTATCTTCTATTATGGGCTTTGCCGAGATGATGGCGAGCGACCCGAGCCTTCCGGCGGAACGGTGCCAGGAATTCGCCAAGATCATCATGAGAGAGGGGAAGCGTCTGTCCGAGATTGTCGACCTCGTGGTGCTTCACTCGTCATCTACAAACTCGGTAACCAAGAAGAACAGGCAGTACGAACACGACCTTCCCGGCAAATAGGATATAGCAATCCAATTGCCGTAGTTCGCATTCGGGGGATTCTCAATACAAACTATATCTAATACTCTACCTCTGCTCCATAGGCATTTCGCCTTGGAATAGAGGACACGAGGCGCGTTCGGCGTACGCTCGGCGGAATCCGTAGAAGTCCGGCGACCCTTGCGTACATCGTGTGTAGAACATAGCTTTCCTCTTACTTACTAAAGGTCTCTTTTATGAAGCAGAAGCTAATCTTCATTGTGGAAGATGAAGAGTCACTTCAAGCGCTAATGGAGCATTGGATAACCCGCACATGGGGATACGATTCACGCGTATTCCCATCGGGCGAGGATTGCCTTGAACAGCTTGACGAGCGGCCCGACATGGTATTGCTCGATTTAATGCTTCCGGGAATCAGCGGAGCGGAAACACTTAAGGCGATTAAAGTGAGATACCCGGAAATGCCTGTGATGATTCTCTCCGCTCAGGGGAGTATCCAGGTTGCGTTAGAGACACTCAAGTTGGGCGCAATCGATTATTTCAGCAAACCGGTCGAGTTCCCCAAGCTGAAAATCGCCATTGAGAACGCGCTTCAGCTTAATGACCTTACCCGCGAAGTCCAACAACTCCGAGAGAACCTTGAAAAACAGGTTCACTTCGATAATATTATCGCCAGTAGTAGTGAAATGCGCGAAGTCTTCCGGCTCGTTAATAAAGTCAAGGACAGCGACATCTGCGTCTCCGTCCTCGGCGAAAGCGGCACCGGCAAAGAACTCATCGCCCGCGCGATCCATTTTAACGGCAACAGGAAAAACGGTCCCTTCGTCGTCGTCAACTGCGCTTCCATACCTCACGACCTCTTGGAAAGCGAGCTGTTCGGGCACGAGAAAGGCTCATTTACCGGGGCGCACCAACGGAGAATCGGAAAGTTCGAACAGGCAAACGGCGGGACGATCTTTTTAGACGAAATCGGCGAACTCGACCTGAGCCTGCAGGCAAAATTCCTGAGAGTCATTCAGCAGAAGCAATTCGACCGGGTTGGCGGGAATGAAACGCTTACCACCGATGCCCGCATCGTCACGGCGACCAACAGGGACTTGCGCAAATTGGTGGCGGATAAACTGTTTCGAGAGGACCTGTATTTCCGGCTCTCGACATTCCCCATTCTTCTGCCGCCGTTGCGCATGCGTAAATCTGATGTAATGCTCCTCGCCGAGCACTTCCTCAACGTCTTAGCCGAGAACCATGGCAAAAAGGGGATGGGCTTCTCCCGTAAAGTGCTGAAACTCCTCTACGAGTACCCCTGGCCCGGAAATGTGCGGGAATTGGAAAATGCCATCCAGCGCGCTATTGTTCTGGCGGATACCAACGAGATTCGGGAAACCGACTTGCCGCTCGCTATTCAGGCTTATGCAGAAGACCCCGCCAAAGCGCAATCCGATGCGGTGTTGTTTGAGGAAGGAACTGCCGTTGTGCCTTTTGAGAAGATGAAAGAGCAAGCCATTAAGCACGCGCTCAAAGTAACGGAAGGCAATATCGCCGAAGCGGCAACACGATTGAAGATCGGCAGAGCGACGCTCTACAGGTTAATGCAAAAGTACAAGATTAAAGCATAACACTATATCTCACCCCGTCCATGGGGGACACTCCTCTCCCGCTTTTTGGGAGAGGGGTCTGGGGTGGGAAACTCACGAGTTGTCTTTCAACCCTCATCTTTTCTAAACGGACCCCTCTCCGTGCGGATTAGGTGAGGTTTTTTTATTGACATACTTCTGTTCGCGTACTTCTCCCCTCGCCACCGTCGTCGTGTAGTGTTTTTCTGCCGGTATGTTTTGTTGTTCTTTTTACTTCATTCTGAATTCTGACTCCTAATAACTGATTTCTGCTTTTACACAATCCTAACTGCGAAGGTGTTCCCGCGTGCCGGGCGGGACGTGCCTCCTGCGCCCACCGGGACGGCTGTTACGTCCGGTGCAGCAGCGCCCTCATACGTCATGCTTCACGAGGACGCGAATCCACCTGTTCGGGATCCCGAACGAGGGACAGGCACGAGGCCAAGCGTGGACAATGGCAAAGAACAGCATTATTGCTCGGCGTTTACCCTGGAGCCTTCTGTGGAGCGACCACAGCTACGCCACGAACATTGTCGGGAGGCTTGCCAGAACTCAGACACCTTCGCGTGTTAAGAATAGTTCTGATGCGGTACAGATGTACGGAGGGCGATTTTGGAGGGATTTCTCCGGGTACAATGGAGAAACCCCGATTGCAATCTACGATTTTTATACAGTAGTCAAGTAAAAAATGTATCACAATGAAAACAGTCATAAATTTAAAAAAAGGGGGTCTACTCCAGTAATACCTGCTTTGACGTCTATGAGAGATTCACTGCGTCTTACTCCCCAGTTCCTTGGTCCAATTCTGGACGTAGTTAAAGGAGCGGATGCTGGAGCTGCCGCCGACAGTTCTCAGCATGAGGAATCGTTTGCCGTCCGGAGCAATATCATAGTATCGTTCGGGGTCGGAGGTTGAGGAAACGCTGGCGAAGAAAATTCCGGAGACGTCGAACAACTCGCGGGGTTCCCCCATCGAAAACGAGGGGCTCAACTTGATGGGGACGACGACCATTTTTGCAGAGGTATTGACATAGTAGAGTTCTTTCCCGTCCGGGGAAAAGAGCGGCGCGCTCCCGCCGCCCACGGTAACCTGCCATTTCCCTTTCAAATCGGGGAACGACAGAACGTAGACCTCCATTACGGTGGTCTCATTCGACATATACGTGATGTACTTCCCGTCGGGCGAAAAATATCCGCCAAATTCAAACGCGGGTGTTGCGAGAATAGGAGTTGGCTTTGTTAGAGGGTTCAGATTCATGACCTGGATGTCCGTTCCTGACAAACCGCCGGTGAATCGGTTAAGAATCATCTCCTCTCCCCCGGGATGGAGGGAGGACACAGCGCCCGTAGTCCTGTCCTCGTGCAATAATGTCCCAGTAGTACTTCCGTCTGCTGGCTGTAACCAAATCCCGGCATCCGTCCCAATATTGCCGGCAAAGTACAGTTTCGTACCGTCTTGATTCCAGACGACGGATGACGCGCCGTTATCGGTGTTCGGCACGCTAAATGTCAGCCTGTTAAACGACCCCTTCTTCAGGTCGTAGACCCAAATGTCGCCGAGGGCTGTGCCCGCCCCAACAATCACGGCAACTTTTCCTCCGTCCGGAGAGAGGCGGGGAACGCCGAGCATTTGAGGACCTAACGGCAGTGGCGTAGCGTTGCCATCACGCGTGACCCATACCAGTTCGCGGGCATTGTCACGTCTGCCGGAAATATAGAGCAGATGGCCGTTGTCCGAGATTGCAAAATTCGTAACACCGCTCCCCGGGTCGCCGTTGACGTCGTTCAGGACCGGCACCAGCGGTTTGGTGGTATGAAAATCGGAAAGGCTAAAGGGTGCGGCATATAATGCGCCCTTGCGCGCAACGATAAGGTATCCCGGCTCGACATACCGCGCCATTTCACCCCGTGCCTCGAGCGTATGGGTTTCCCCCGTCTTCAGGGATTGCATCACCAGAAAGGCCTCTGTGTAGTATTGCGCATTATTCTTGTCGCCGACCGTGTAGAGAATCCATTCTCCTCCAGGCAATACCTGGGGCCAGCGGTGCGTCCGGTCAAGCCGCACCGTGTCGAGGGTGGAAACGACTTTGGGTTCTCCTCCCGCTGCCGAGACGGACATGATACCCGATTCAAACGTGGGGCTGTAGTAGATCCGGTTATCCGGACCCCACGCCGCCCCGCGGAACGACGGGGCATCGCAAACAGTCTCCACTGTTCCACCCGCAACACGGACTTTTTTGATCTTCTCGTCCGCGACGAACCCCACCCATTCCCCGTCTGGCGAGAAAAACGGAGCGGTGGCAACCTTTGTCCCCGGAATCAGACGCGCCTCGAAATTCTCGAGTGAACGGATGTACAGCTGGAGCGTACCCGACTCGACCATGGTATAGGCCAACGTCTTGCCATCCGGAGAAAGCGCCATCACCGGACGGTCGACCACCTCTATTCTCTCACTGGGAGAATTGACAACGGAAATGTCGAACCGCCGCACTCCCTTCTCTCCAGCACCGCCCCCACCACTCGAAAACAAAAAAAACCACGCCACCGCGCTCACGGTCACAACGGCGGTGATGACCCAAGGAAGATAGCGTACTACAACAGAAACGGCAGATGACACAGCCGACGCACTCTGCTGTGCCTGCATAGTGGGGAAGGACGCGGCGGACATCGTCCTGCTCAATTTGGCACGACTGGAAGAGCGTTGCAACCTCCGCAAGTCCACGGCCACCTGTTGTGCGGCCTGCGTCCGCTCGTTCGGCTCTTTCTCCAAACACTCCAAAACGACAACGTCCAGCTCCGGCGAGATTTCCGGCTTGACGGACGACATCGGGGGTGAATCCACGTT
>DASWKY010000180.1:0-3774 GCA_036396395.1 Bacteroidota bacterium
CGTACACGGGGGTGACCCCTGTGCACACCGTGAGGATATGCTCGACCTCTCTGGACCGTTCCCGAATCCAGTCGATAACCACCGTATCATTATCAAAGGGAGATGGAACGACCAAGATATCAAACGCAGGTGCATTGGTAATAGAATAGTTAGGAAGAATTTGCATGTTCGAACTGAGTTTCACGGTATCCATCGATCGTGCGACCGTGAAGACTCTCATCCCTGCCTGTCCGAGAACTTCGTACGCCCCAACATAATCAAGCGGAAGGGTTCCATCGGAAATGAGAAAAGCCGCCCGTTTTGGTTGTGCTCGAGATACAATGACGATTGCCACTAACAGGATAGAAATGGTTACGATGCGCTTCATTGCAATTCTCCTTGTTTCGTTTCATACATAAGATTCCGACAAGGAGAAAAAGGTTTGAATGCAGGGAAAATAGAGAAGTCCGACCTATACCGGCTTGGGTGCCTGCACATGTCGGACTTCTTAGCGTAGAAAACTCAACTACTTTACTATTGAGGAGTGGTTTACTTCACTTTCACGTACTTCTTCATAAGCTCTTTCACCTTGTCAACGGGAATTGCTTCTGCCTCACGGTCTTGGACACCCTTGACGGTTGTTGCTTTGAGTAACGAATTATAAATCGCCTCTTCGGTCGCCTCGACAACTGCCTGGAACAAGGGCGAGAGGTCGTCTTCTTTGTAGCGCGGCACTTGTTCGATGCGCGGCGCGTTGGGGCGAATGCGTACCTCCGCCGCGGTCGAGAACGCGAGCACGTAATCGCCGCTTCCGTGGCTCATGGCGGAGCCAGTACGGCCGAGAGCAAGCGTGGCGCGTTTCGCGAGCCGCTTTAACTGCACCGACGTCAGCGGAGCGTCCGTTGCGAGAACGATCACGCACGAGCCGTCGCCGCCGTCATAGTTGAGTTGATTCCTGAACGCATAGCGTTCTAATTCCTTCCCGACCGGCACGCCTGCCATATCGAGAATCCCGCCGTAGTTCGTTTGCACCAGCGCGCCGACGGTGAAGCCGCCTAATCTTGGCGGCAACACGCGCGAACTTGTCCCGATGCCGCCTTTCCATCCGAAGCACTGTGTGCCTGTACCCGCTCCGACCGAGCCTTCTTCCACGGCTCCGGCTTTCGCGTTGCGAATCGCTTCCGCCGCATGTTCGCGTGTCACATGTCTGCCGCGAATGTCGTTCAGCCCGCCGTCGTTCGTTTCACCTACTATTGGATTAATAGAGCGGACATTCTCGTTGCCCGGCTGAGCGAGCATGTAATCCACGACGCCGTTCGCAACGTCCCACACACTGAGTGTATTGGTGAGGAGGATCGGCGTTTCGATTTGTCCCAGTTCTTCCAATTGTGTCGTGCCGACGAATTTACCGAAGCCATTTCCGACGAAGAACGCCGCGGGGACTTTTTCCTGAAACACATTCCCGCCGTGCGGCACTATTGCGGTGACGCCGGTGCGGATATTCTCGCCCTGCCGGAGCGTCACCTGTCCGACAGTTACGCCGGCGACGTCCGTGATCGCATTATGTGCTCCCGGCTTGAAAATTCCGACTTCCACGCCCAGCTCGCGGAAGCGCGGTCTCGGCTCCTGTGCGAATGATAGGGCGGCAGTGCCGAGAATCATGAAGAGTAAAATGAATTTTGTTTCCATAGATGCTCCGTATGTTGACCGGCGTCAATTAGGGCTTGCAATTTTCCCCGCCGGAGAGTATAATAATAGCACAGAGATTTAGAGAGGGGAACGAGATGAAAGCCAAAATTCTGCTCTTCGTCAATTGTGTCTTTGTAGCTTTTGTATGCTTAGGTTGTGAATCATCCACCGACATAGCGGGTGGACCGGTTGCTGAGGAACGTGTCCACGTCCGCGCGGCGTGGTCGCCCGACGGGCAGACCATCGCCTTCCTCGACCTCACAGCAGGCAAACTCGGATTGTATCTCGTCGATACCAGTGGCGCGAACCTTCGCCTGTTGTATCCCGGCGATGCGATAGGCGTCACATGGTCGCCGGATAACGAGTGGGTCGCCTTCTCCTCGCTGGGGAATCTATATAAAATTCGCGTGAATGGCGAGAGCAAGACCCAACTGACAACCATACCGGGAAGCATTCGCCCCGCATGGTCGCAGGACGGACAACGGATTGCATTCCTGAGCGGGACAACCTTCGTGCTCAATTTACAGAATAACCTCGAAGAAGATATGCAGTTCGCCGGTAACTATCCTTCATGGCATCCGAACGGCGTTGACCTGGTGGTGATGGAGATTCTACGCGACGCGGTCGGCATCGGCGGGCTGTACCGTTTTCGCATATTGAACCCCGGAACGCGGACAGTACAGACGATGCATTCGTTTTCATCGCCGGAAGACTGCGCGTTCTCTTCTATTAACGCGGCGGGGACAGAAATTATCTACGGCGCGAAACCGCTCAACACCTATACGCAAGTGTGGAAGGTAACGCTGGAGACACAGCAACACATCCGCTTAACAGAAGACGGCGGAGATTATCCGGCTTGGAGTCCCGACGGCAACAAGATTGTCTACACCCGAACGCTGTTAGACGACGGCGGGTTGTGGATTATGAACGCCAACGGAACCGGCAAACGGCAACTTACTTCTCCATAGGAATATGTCATATAGTAACACGAAGGCGTCTCGCCGAGTGAAACATGATGCTCGGCGAGACGCTTCACATTAGGTACTGACGCCTACGGCTCCAAGTCCAGCGAATAGGTTGAGAAAAACAGATAGAAATCCGCCACATCCAACATGTCCTTGCCGATGTACCGAATGGAATGCGCGTCGGTGCGCTGGACGGTTTTCAAATACGCGAGCACTTCCGAAACGCGGTAATGTTTGAAGCTCACATCCAGCGTCACAGGAGCGCTCACGGTAAACGGTCTAAAGTCTTTCAACCGCGCAAGTGCGGCTTTCACTTTCTGCCCGATTAACTCGCACGATGCTTCCGGCGTCAGCGTGTTCGCGGAATGAAAGCTCAGGCTCTTCTTCACTTCCGCCGCTTCGATGTTGCCAACGAGTGAACGCACTTCTTCTACTGCCGCATCGTCTCCGGAGACCATCACGACCGGCACGCCGAAATGCCCCGCGATGGCGGCGTTCCACGCGCCTTCGGTCACGTCTTTGCCGTTCAGCGCGACGCGCGTCAGCCGCGCGCTGGAAAACGTATGCGCGCGTACGCCCCGCATGTTATTGGTGGACGAATGGTAGCCGATGAAAATAACCGCGTCGAAGGTCTCGTCGATTCCCGCCATCATCGAGAAGCGCCGGGGCCACGAGCGGATAATGCGCACGTCCTTGGGGAATTTCTCGATCAACAGGTTCTCTGCGTTGCCGTGCGAATCGCCGACGAGGATTTCCGTCGCGCCCGACTGCTTCGCGGCGTTCACGGCGGCGAGCGCTTCGTTCGTCATGAACTCCCGGAATCTCTGATACTCAAACCCGCCCGGACTGAGTTGGTCGCCCGTGACCACGCCGGCAATCCCCTCCATATCGACGGAGATAAATACTTTGAGTTTTTTGGGCTGAGCATGTGCATCGAGGCTCAGCATCAATAAGAAGAACGTCAGGACAATAATGGACGTGCGCATCGTATCTCCTTCCTAATGTTACTTTGATTGCATATCCTGAGCGACCTGCTCCACTTTCGACCAGACGCGCAGGATGTTCCCGTTGCAAATTTTTTCGATATCTTGCTCGGAATAACCGAGTTTCAGCAGTTCGTAAAGGATATTCGGATACATAG